>JBAVWM010000278.1:0-2225 GCA_049697815.1 Methanoregula sp.
GGATACCACCTGCCGGATTGAGTTTGACGACCCAGATATCAGATCCACCATGATTCGGGCCTACATCACCGGTATTGTCAGAATCGGTTGTTCCGGTCAGGATATAACCCCCATCCGTTGTCTGTTCAATGCTTCTCCCGGTTTCAAAACCGCGTCCTCCCAGCATCTTCTGCCACTGGATATCGCCCGATGGGGTGAGTTTGACGACCCAGATATCAGATCCACCATGATTCGGGCCTACATCACCGGTATTGTCAGAATAGGTGCTGCCGATAAGAATATATCCATCATCTGTTGTCTGCTGGATGCTGAAACTCTCATCGCGATCCCCGCCTCCAAGTACTTTCTGCCACAGGATGCCACCTGACGGGTTGAGTTTCACCACCCACATGTCTTCCGCACCATGGCCGGAACTGACGCCGGTCTGTATACTGCCGCTGACAATATACCCGCCATCGTCAGTATGACGGATGCTCCGGTCCCACCCGGAACTATCATTTCCACTTCCTTCCAGACCCAAGTCCCTGTCTGAGGGTATTCCGGGTACAGCGCAGACTCCCGTTCCGGTTCCCGGCTGGCATGGCACGGTAACCCCGGAATCATTCCTTACCGTTTCAGGTTGATTTTTCAGGCATTGCAGTACCTTCTGGTCGTTTTGCATTCTCAAGGTGTATAACTCGTCACATCTGATGGATTTGACCGGTTGCGTGTCCGCGGGGGCGTATCCACAGTATACCAGTTCACCGCAGAGAGTATCGGTACCGGGGATGGGGACAGTGGTCTGGACAACGGTAGCCGGTACCTGTACTGTTGTCGGTGTTGCCTGAGGTGGTGCTGAAGTAGTTGTGCATCCCCCGGCCAGAACAAATCCGATGCATCCTATCATCAGGATCAGGATGGGTAGTCTCATACAGGAAAAATACTAGTCTGATATGATTAATGTTCCCAAAAAGTGCTCTGATTCTGCCGGGGGTGGCAGGAATGTTATGGTAAAAACACCGTGTTTCACGGAATGTATCGTGGGTAATGTACCAATTCAACCCCTGAAATTTTTTATTTTTACGACACTATTTTTGAATTTATTTTTTGACTAAAATAAAATGTAAAAGTGATACGACATTGCATCTATCAATTTTTTGTGTGATGGAACCTGTATATAGACATAATCGCATTACTGTGGTCGCACCAGCAGCGGGGGCAGAGGGACAGCAAAAGCCCCCTGGAGCGTGATACGAATCTATGGGAGGACAATTTTCAAAGGATTTTACGAAAAAATAAGGGGCTACAATAACACGTTACCCTGTATTTTTACCCTATCGGGAAATCAGCCCGCGTGAAACGGCATGAATCGATCAGGCTCTCGCCGGACCAGGAGAATCGTTCTCGTTTAAAAAAATACAAAAACAACGAAATCTCCACAGGAAATAAGTCGGTCGAAGCGCCGCTTTTTGTCTGACAATTGCAATTTTTGTGGGGGTAATTTCCGGTGGAAATGTTGGAACTTTTGGAAAATATTTAGAGAAGTGTGGCGGATTACTCCGGTTCTCTCCCTCCGGGCAATACCGATAAATACCTGCAATGCAGTGGCGCATAGCGAATACTTATAAGCAAACTCAACCCTTTTTCCCCATACAGAATGCTGCCAGAAAATAAGCCTCAGACCATAAAAGAGCTGATTTTTAATGGAAATCAGGATCCGGATCATCCTGCTCTCGAATCTCCCGGGTATCTGCCGCTCACGTACCGGGATCTCAGAAAACAGGTTCTCCAGGTAGGAAAAACGTTAACCGCAATGGGTTTTGGCCGGAATGACAGGATTGCGGTTATCATGCCCGCAGGTCCTTAAACAGCAGTACTGGGCATTGCGGTCATGACCGGCTTCACCCACACCCCCTTAAATCCCCAGTTTAAGGAACATGAATTTGGGGATAATCTGTCGAGACTGAAGGTAAAGGCAGTTATTGTCAGGAAAAATCATGAGACCGCGGCACGGACAGCCGCATTGTCATTGGCTATTCCGCTCATCGAGATAACCCCCTCACAGGATCAGGCAGGCATTTTCACGATTGATGGTGGCGTACCGGACGAAGGCAACGAGATGGTGTTTGCATGGCCGGAAGATACGGTAATAATCATGCAGACCTCGGGTACCACCTCACTGCCAAAAATTGTGCCCCTCACACAAAAACAGGTCTGCAAAGCAATTCATGTCCTCGCCTCCCGGT
>JBAVWM010000279.1:0-2630 GCA_049697815.1 Methanoregula sp.
GTCCGAGGGTGGGTTGGCTGATGCCGGGGAAAAAACGAGGCTCCCGGCCAGCAACGCCACTATACTACAAAAGCAGCCTGTTGCCATTGACCGGAACGGATCCATTCTCCTGGCTTTGTGCATGGCCCTCATCTCCTCCCCCTGACTCCCGGTGTGATTCCCGGTAATTGTCTCACTTCTCCCTATCCTGGTGTGCGGAAGGATCAAAAGGAAGGAAGTTACAGGTCACAGCGGAGTTTTCCGCCCTTGCCAATATCCTCCAGCTCCTTTTCCTCGATCATGATGGTTACCAGTTCTTTTTTGACCCCGGTAATACTGACGAGGGTGTCGGTAAATTCCTGGACAATCCTGCGCTTCTGTTCAATGGACAGACCTTTCTTCTGTTTCAGTATGATGATCGGCATTGTAGACCTTCAAAAAAATATGGGGATGCTGGGTATTTAGCAGGTGCGGATTGCCGGCCGGGATCCCATGCGTGTGATGATAACCGGATTCATCCAGAACCCGGGAAAGCCGCAAGGGTGAGGGGGGTAGCCGGGTAACCCCCCTCCCCTTTATTTCCGGAACGCGAAAGCCCCTCTCCTATGCCACCTTCAGCGTGCAGGGCAGGGCCGGGTGAGTTTTGGTTGGCGGATACCCGGAACCGGAGAGGTACTGAGGCCGTTGTGCTTCTCCGGAACCAGGGCACTAAGAAGGTATTGCATCGATGCATCGCAACTTTTTTACAGGTTCGCTCACTATCAGCGTTATATGAGAATCAAGCTCACCAGTGTTCTTGTTACTAACCAGGCTGAGGCACTTAAGTTTTACACTGAGATCCTTGGTTTTGTAAAAAAGGCAGATATAACCGCCGGGACATACCGGTGGTTGACTGTTGTTTCGCCTGAAGACCGGGATGGTACTCAGTTGGTTCTTGAGCCAAACGAAAATCCAGCTGCAAAGGCATATCAGGAAGCTCTTTTCAAGCAGGATATTCGCGCAGCATCATTCTTTGTGGATGATATCCAAAAAGAGTATGAACGGTTGAAAAAGCTTGGCGTGAAGTTTACCATGGAGCCAACAAAGCTTCCGGGTACGGGTGCGACTATCGCAGTATTGGACGACACCTGTGGCAACCTGATACAGATCACCCAGCTGCAGTTCTTCTGATATCCTAAAAAGGATTACTTTTTGTACCTGACAAAAGTATATTCTCTCGAAAGATTCTTCGGCGCTAACGTAATCAAAACCGGGAAAAATCCAACAAGTTCGCGCATCAATCGGTCGCGTCCATGCCCGGGTCGATCAAGGTGCACGTAGTGAGTGGTACCGGGATTGTGACTACCCGTAGGCTCGCTTTTGCGTGAACCTTGGAGCTCAAAACAGGTTCATTCGTTCAACACGTTCGATCGATGTCCCGGAAATGTGTGGCCCTGACCCATCCTGATTGACGGACGCGGAACCGGATTGTTACCGGACCCGTCGTCAATGGCTGGTACTGAGAGTTGAGATATCCTCCCTACGAATTAGTCGTAATTCCGCATACTTTTTTTCAATACACGCAATTGGTTGTGAATAATTCAAAAACAATTTAATCCGGGTTCGAGTCCCCACAGCAGCATACTATTCTCATGGTTCGATTCCTGTTTAGATGAAATCCTGTCCGCGCAACAGAACAGGTACCTCGGTGACGGAGGGTGCCGGCCCGGTATTCGTGCTCGTCAGAACTCCCGTGGGATCACAGGAGTACCCGGCGAGCGCAAGGGTCGCAACCTTGAGTAATCCACGACGACGGCAGATACAGGGATATTTTAAGAAGGAAAAAAGCTAATGAGAATCAGCCAAAGGCGCAGTGAGGTGTATGTATGCCAACGAGTAAGAAACAGATGGTGAAGCTGAACCAGGTGAAGAAGGCCAAGGCAGAAGAGCTCTCGAAGCAGGCGGCTGCGGGAAGCCAGGAGGCCAAGAAGAAGCTCAAGAAGCTCGAGAAAAAGCTCAAGTGAGCCGCCTGGAATCTGCCTTGCTCATTTTTTTACGGTTTTCCACGGCTTCGCCGGGTCTTTTAGCTGACGGACCCGGAACCGGATTTACACCGGACTCGTCGTCAAACGTTGGTATTTAGATCCAAACCTCAAATCCGACTCCCAGAAAAAACCCAAACGTCCTACCCATCCGGCCCTGACTTCTGCCACCCAAATGCGGCTAAATATGACCTCAATTATTCCCGTCGATAATCATCTGCAAATTCCGGGCTCTGTTCCGTATTTTTGCGAATTATGACCTCCCCTCCGGGCGACCCGGGGGAAAAGAGGTACAACCGGCACCGTTCCGGGCTCCGTTGTACCAGAATTCCCGCGGGCATTTCAGAGGGTGATCCGGCAATGGTCCGGGCTCCATTGTACCAGAATCACCCCTGGCATTATCACTACGGGAGTATGTGTATCCAGCGTTGGAGGACTAACGGCTGGCGGGGGGTGATGTGCTGATCTATTCAGTGCAGGGGATCCGCGTGAATCCGTGAACGGCCGGCTTCCGGGAAAATATTTTTTTGTGTTGGCCCGGGACCGGCCGTATTTTTGCCCGTGCCGGGTACGGCCGGAAAATTTTCCGGCTGCGATCCGTCTGGCTGTGGATGCCGGCCGGATTTTTTT
>JBAVWM010000280.1:0-6563 GCA_049697815.1 Methanoregula sp.
TATGGGTAAGACAGGTACAACCCTCTGGGCACAGGTAAAAGGTGTCAAGGGAAAGATCAGGCTCGTCCCTAAGAAAGAAGGCGAAGCCAAGACACCGGGACCGAACCAGCGGTTCAAGGCAGGCGCAAACGTCAAGCAGATCGACCAGATGGCAGAAGCCATGGGCGGCCGCGGCGGACGTGGTGGCCGCGGCGGACGCGGCGGCAGGCGTGGCGGCGACCGTTCCGGTGGCTCCGGCATGAACGAGTCCACGGCAAACCCGATGATCAGAAGAAGGATGCGCAGGGCGAAAGTCTCCGCGCTCGGTGCAAAGGCAAAGGCCTCACGCTGATTTCCCCCTTTGCAGAACCAGGCCCGTACTGGCTTACGGGGTTCACCTGACCCCTTAAAAGTTTTTCATATATCGTGTGCAAACGTTTTTTAAAAAAAAATCATTCCCTGAATGATAACTATATTTTATCCATAAAAACCATGGTGAGTATGGATCCGAAAGTTGCAGTCATGAATTACCAGTACGGGGAACGGGCAAAGTCAGAACTAATCCTGATATCCCAGTTGTCCCTCGCCCTGAGCGGATTTTCCGACCAGGAGCGGGCCGGGGGAAAAAAGATGCTCCTCATGATGATGGAGTCTGTGCGGAGCGAACTTGCGTTTGCACAAAAAAGCACGGGACACCGGGAATTTACAAGAGCGATCAATTTCCTCAACGAGGCTATTTCCTTAAACGAAAGCAACCAGCCCGAAGAGGCATCCCGGAAGATCGCAATGGCAATCAGTGCCTCCACCACGCCGGCACAGGAAGCATGGCAGGTACTGTCAGAACATGGACTCCTCTGATTTTTTCGGATTTTGTACCAGCCGATCATCGGTGCGCCAGTTCGATGATGACCCGCTGAGTGAAGAGGAGGTTGGCTATATCCTCAACTGTGCGAGTACTGCACCGAGCGCCGGTAATCTGGAAGCGTGGGATGTGGTTGTCGTCACTGATGATGAGACGAAACGTGCACTCGCAGAAGCTGCTTTTTCGCAGGAACACGTGGAACGGGCACCATTGATTTTTGTGGTATGTTCAAATTATGTCCGCTCCATGTCCCGGTATGGGGAACGCGGGATCCTCTACGGGCTGGAGGATGCAACAATCGCCTGTACCTACATGATGCTTGCGGCACATGCAAAAAAGCTCCAGTCCTGCTGGACGGGCGCGTTTGATGATGATGAAGTCCGTGAAATCCTCTCGCTCCCCCAGCATATCCGCCCCGTTTCCCTGCTCGCCGTGGGAAGGGGTCATCCCCCTGCACAGCACACGGATCGTATAGGCATCGGAGAGCATATACACCGCGAAACCTGGTGATAGTACATTATGCCTGATTATGTCGTAACCCTGGAATCTGCATGGCTCATCCGCGATGTCAAGTCGCTCGATGACGCGATAGGAATAGCGGTCAGCGAAGCGGGAAAACGGCTGAATCCGGCCGCGAAATTTGTCGAAGTAGAAGCAGGGTATCTCACGTGCCCGTACTGCGAGGAAACGCTCTCAAGCGCCATAGTCGTCGCAGACACAGCACTCGTCGGTTTAATTCTGGAGATGAAGGTCTTCCGTGGAGAATCAAAGGAGCATGCCGGACGGATTGCCAAATCGGTAATCGGCAAGGCACTGCGGGACGTCCCGCTCAAACTGCTGGACGTGGAAGAGCAATGATCCATATTGTCGGGCACACGGCCATCGATCACATCTCCAGGGTCCCTCACCTGCCAAAGCCAAATTGCTCCACGCATATCACTGACCGCCAGATCTATTTCGGCGGTGGCGCATCCAATATTGCTGCAGGTATCGCGATGCTGGGAGAAGGAGTCACCCTCCACTCATGTATTGGCGATGATTTTTCCGGCAGCGAGTATGACCGGTGGATGACCCATCTTGGGATCCATCGTGAGTTCTTTACTGTCCCGGATGCCCATACACCGACGGCATTCATGTTTACGGATGATATCGGCAACCAGATGACTTTTTTTGAGTGGGGCGCTTCACGGGCATTTGCCACAGCAGACGCACCCGGCCTGCCATTTGTACATATGGCTACTGCGGATCCGGTTTTCAACTGCAAGGTAGCGGAGAGAAGCGAGTTTGTTTCGTTTGATCCGGGACAGGACGTGTTCTGGTACAACAAGGAGCAACTGGGCTCCATCATCGACAATGCCAATATCCTCTTTGCGAACCAGCATGAAGTCAGGCAGATGTGCGAAACACTGGGCATGACCCGGGAAATGCTCATCGCGAGCGTGGATACCGCAATATTCACGATGAGCGCGGATGGCAGTACGCTCTACACCGGCGGGAATGGATATTTTATTCCGGTCGTGCCGGTGACCCTTGCCGATCCCACCGGTGCGGGTGACTCCTACCGGGCCGGGTTCCTTTCAGCCTATGTAAGAGGTTACACACCACTGACCTGCTGCAAGATTGGTACCGTCACTGCGTCGTTCGTGGTGGAGCATGTCGGCTGCCAGACCCACCTGCCGGACTGGAACATAATGGAGTCACGGTACCAGCAGAACTTCGGCCTGCTTGAAGACCGGGCCGGTAAAGGGGCATAGGTATGGCATGGGCGGCACTCACTTCAGGCGGCAAGGATTCCATCCTCTCCTGCCAGAAGGCAATTGACGGCGGAAAGGTGGTAAGGTACCTGGTAACAGCCCGCCCGAAAAACCATAATTCCTATATGTTCCACTCCGCCAATCTCGATGCCGTCCCCGTGATTGCCCGGGTCGCCGGCATGGAGTACGTAGATATTGAAACGCAGGGAAACAAAGAGGAGGAACTCAAGGACCTCGAGAGGGGACTTGCTGCGCTGGATATTGAAGGGGTCGTTGCCGGCGCTGTGGCTTCCCGGTACCAGGCTGATCGTGTAAAAACGATCACCGACCGGCTCGGTCTTGCACTCTTCACACCGCTCTGGCATATGGATCCTGAGACCCTCCTCCACGAAGTCGCCCGGAGGATGGATGCAATGATTGTCGTGACAGCGGCGGAAGGGCTTGATGCCGGTTTCCTCGGTGCCCGGTTCAATGACGATCTCATCCGACGGCTCAGGGGTGTTGCTGCCACCCACCGGATCCATCTTGCAGGCGAGGGGGGGGAATATGAGAGCCTCACGCTCAACGCACCATTTTATTCCCGCTCGGTAACCTATTCTACAACAGAAGTCCGGTCTGCAACGGACCGGCATGAACTTATTCTCGGAGGATTTGCCTGATGGCGCACGAGGGCGATGTGAAAATGGGTCAACTTACCCGGTTCATATTTGTTGCCCCATCGTGGAAACGGTCCCTTTTCCTGATCCTCATTCTCGGTTTCCTTATTGACGGCGCAAGCGCAAAAGCCTGGCTGAATCTCAACCTCGCAAGCCCGATATCGTTCACGCTTCCAACGGTTATCAGCAGCTACTTTTCCCTGCCGGAACAATTTTTGTTCTCCGGCACGCTGGCATTCACGATCCCGGCCATTGCAGCCCTGGTCCTGACAAAGCCAATCATCGAATATACCGGTAAGACCATGACCTGGAACCGGTCGGCACTGCTCGCATTAACCTGTACGGTCTTCGGAGTCATTATCACCCTTGCTCCCCTTGCATTTTCCGTAAAACTCATCCCGATGTGTTACGCGATCTCTTTGGGTTTTATCTTCGCGCTCCGTTTATTTGTGCTGGTAGCAATTTCAGATTACCGCGTTCCCCGGATGATCGTCCCGGCACTTACCCAGAGCGGCGCGGGAGTTCTGATAGGTATCTTTCTCTTCTCTCCGTTTTTTGCCATCATCGCGCTTGTCCTCCATATTGTCTTCGGGCTTGGCATAGCATTCCTGATCTGGATGATCGAACGACCACTCCGGAAGGCATTCCAGATCAGTGGCCTCGCATTCATCAACGCGTTTATCGCACATATGACGGACGGCTCATCAAAAGGAATGGAGAACTTCTTCCGTGAAATCGGGGAAGAGATCTTTGTCCCGCAGGTGAGTTTCTTCTTCAGGCAGGCGAATGGCAGGCAGGTCATTTTTACCGTACCGAACCTCCACCCCGGCCCCATGGGCGAGATCGGCGGGGGTAACCTCCCCAAGATCCTCCACGACAATTTCGAGGAGGAGATGCTTGTTGCGCACGGGTGTGCGACCCACGATTTCAATCTTGTATCCGAATCGGAGATCAACAAAGTGATTGCCGCCCTCCAGCGCTCACGGGAGGGGCTTGTCTATTCTGCAGCTGCCGGGAAATCAGGACGTACAACGATTGGATCGGTAAAGGTACTGTACCAGATGATTGGCGACTCCGTGCTTCTCGTTACTACCCGGTCTCCCGACCGGACCGAAGATATCGATTTCTCGATAGGCATGACGATCATGGCAGAGGGACACCGCTGGTTCCCGCATGTCGCGGTTGTCGATGCGCATAACTGTATGACCGATCTATCATCGCCGGTCCTGCTTGCCACGCTCACGGCAACCGAGTACCAGAAGGCAGCAGTAGGTGCAATGGAAGCGTGCCGGACTGCGCCACAGTTCCCGTTCAGGGCCGGTGTTGCCCACCAGACACTTCCCTATAGTCGGGATGTGGGGTTTGGGGACCTGGGTATCCAGGTGCTCGTCATTGACGTAGAAGGACAGAGAACTGCCTATGTGCTCATTGACGGCAATAACATGGCACGTGAGGTACGGGAAATACTTCTCGATGAGATCCTTCGCATTGTCGATAATGCTGAAATTATGACTACTGATTCCCATGTTGTGAATACCATCACGATAAAAAACCCGGTCGGGATGAACGTTCCAGTTTCAGAGTTCACTCCCTATGTCATCCAGGCGCTGAACATCGCGATAGAGAATCTCTTGCCGGCAGAATCTGCGGCCGGTACAGCACAATGCGATCATGTTGTGGTGTTCGGCTCGAACCGGATCTCCCAGCTGGCAAGTACGGTCAACGCCATGCTGGTATTTGTTGCACCCCTCTCACTTGCCATACTGCTCCTTGCAATCCTGCTCTCTGTCATTGCCTATATCGTGATGGCATAGGGAAACGGCAGTGTCAACGTCAACCCGGCGTATACCTCAAAACGTTGCCGGTGCGGCGGTTTCGGAAAGACGGTCCCGAAAACATTTCGAATGCCCGCACTTCGGGTATATGACTCATGCCGATGTGAATGCCACGTTTAATATTGCAGCGGCTTCCCTGCACTAATGACCGGGGAGCACTGGAACACGGGAAAACGGAATCCGTATAGGGGGGAAAAAGAACTGATGCGGCAGATCCGAACCCAGCTTATTTCTCCGCAGCCGGCACCGGTTGTCGCACCCATAAGGACTCTGTAAAGGATGTATTCCCATCGTATGGATCCTCGTGCATGGCAAAAGGACAGGCAGGAGGAGATCCGCCCGAGGTACTACAGGCATCTGTCGCAGACAGCAGAAAAACAAAGACAGCGGATACCCCCGACCAGATTCGAACTGGTGTCGCCGGATCCAAAGTCCTGCATGATTGACCGCTACACTACGGGGGTGAATTATGTCCTGAATGAATACACTCGGCAAATTCCCAAAAAGAAAATTTGTCGTATTACATTTCGCTCATGAGATTATAAATTTCACATCCGATTAGAAAACACAGTAAAATGGGGAGTGTTACGCTCGCCAAGGCTCCGTCCCTTGCCGCGTAGGCCTCCCTGCTTGATCAGACAGGATGTCAGGAATTATCGCGGGGCAACCAGTGAATCTTCCGTTCTCTTCAATCCTGATAATTTGCACGGGCAGAGATCCGCAGCGTCCCGAATGCAATCGGTTAAATCCGGTGAAGGTGTACCTCGTGCATTGTTCCCGTTGAGCCGGGATTTTACAATAACCTGGCTGAACGAATCATCAGGTTCTGTTCGAAAAACCCAAGGGCAGGTATCCCAGCAGGATCCGCAACTGACGCAAGTCGAACGATCGATACTGACGTTCATGGATGTTCAGCAGTAACCGGTCAAGGGTTAATGGTACCCACACCCGGTTTTTTCCTCATGCTTTTCGCCATGTTCGGCAGCCGTCGTCACCGACAGCCAGAGATGATGGGAATAGACGACCCATCCGATGAAGGCCGCAATGTATTCCCTGCCGGCTGCAACATCGTTCACGTCATACCTTTTCTTTGCCATAACGTGATGGAAGCGATGAGTCAGATCGTCTTCAACGGTCTTGAGGATAAACCCGATCGATTCCTTGGGATCCTCGGTCTCAATGGCTTTCTCCGCTCTCGGTACAACCGGACCTTCGCTGAGGCCAGCAGGTTTCATGCCGGTATATGCTGCTCCCTCGCCGGCGCGGTGGAGCCGAATCGTATTCTCGAAGAACCAGTCATCGGCCACTTCCTGCATTTCCTTTCCAGCTTTCCTTGTGCGCAGGGTTTTCTCGAAGATACCTTTGAGTTCTTTCTCGGACTCTTTCGGGATCCAGATCAGTACATAATTAAGATTCCCCGTTTCCAGTGCTTTCATCGAAGCTTTCACAACGGGCCCGTCTCTTGTATCGCAAATGC
>JBAVWM010000281.1:0-1511 GCA_049697815.1 Methanoregula sp.
CCTTCTGATGCAACGGATTCTATAATAGAAAATGGTAGCGCGTCATTTAACTCAAATTTCTTAATTATGGATGTTGATTTTTGATTCCTTCCAGTTCCTGAATATTCTGTTTCACCTGTCCAATAATATATTGAGGTTGGCGTTGGAACAAAGACGACTAGTGGCCTTCCATTATCTAAAAGATCACCCATCTCAGTTTTTCGACGATTTAATTCATCAACAAAATGGAAAGATTCATCATTTGAAAGACGTTTATACCCTCCATAAGTGGATTGCCACGAATCTGTTGAATAATCATCAAATAAAAAAGATGGATCCCACAATATCAAGTCATAATCTAACAGGGACATTGTCGATCGAAAAAGCACCTGGGATATATCCTTATTTTCAAAATCACATCCCATAGAAGCAATTCTCATGGTAAATGATCTATTCAAATTTTTATCGTATTAACAATAGTGTTTTTATTCACCCGGTGTCCCTCCACCACTTTGATTCCCCCATTCTAATGCCCCTTTTTATACAACTTTCCTTTCGACCACGAAACATTTAAACTATTTTTATCAACATGATCCAATCACAATGCAACGTGAATTCAGACACCTCGTGATGACGAACATCCGGCGGATTGCACACCCGCCGCGTGAGGCAGAATGCATCGCGGGGTTACTGCTCATGCAGGTGATTCTCGTGTGTGTAGCGCACGCTGCACAGAAGACGTGGATTGCAGGGAGAAAGGCTCGCAGGGATTCCGGTGTCGATGTGATGCCGGAAGAGATCCCGGAACCAGCCGCCTGTAAGATGGTGGCCTGGGAAGTGGATCCCGCAGATGCGTCCGTCATCCCGCTCCGTGCATTGTGGGAACGTATCGCCGGCACCGGGGAGAGCTGGCACTCTCTCCCGGCCGGTCCTGTTTTTCCGGCGGATACCGGCCAGTGCCGATAACCCCGGGGCTGACCGCCGGGCGCTGATCTGTACCCGGAATACCCGGTCGCAAAGTCTCCCTGAGACTGAGCTCGGAAGATTGCATCTGATGATAGCATCCAAAAGAGCGGAGGCTCTGCCGGTACCGCAGGAGAACAGGAATCATGGAAACCCGAAGAACAAACGAAAAGGAAGAATGGATTATGACAATGTATTGCATCGACCCTGGGGGTCACGAAGAACCGGGCCCGGTCCCGTCCGGGCCGGGAGTGAGGATACCCGGCACCCAACCATTCGTGGGGTGCGGGCGGCGGGTGCAGAGGATCTGCACGGAGTGTGGCGCATGAGACGGGGACCTCAGATTTCCCAGGGACTCACGCTCGCTATCCCGTTCGCGCTCAGGCGGGGGTACGTGATGGTCTTCATGGCAGTGCTCATGAACCTTGCCGATTTCCTTATTACCGGCAACGGCCTGTTCGTGCTGGTCCGGGTCCGGCTGGCCCGGAGGATTCGTGCGGGTATCGCGGAGATCGAGGCAGAGTTTGAGGATGCCATCAACAGCCTCCGGCTGGTCCCGCGCACCGGCC
>JBAVWM010000282.1:0-1627 GCA_049697815.1 Methanoregula sp.
TCAACCGGACATGCAATGACGCAGTTGCCACAACCGGTGCATTGCTCCATGTTTATATGTACAGAAAACGCCATGCGCATCACACACTTGTCGTCGTAATTTTTAATATTGACCAGCAAGTTAATTAAAGGTATCTTAATTTACAATCCGTTAATTGAATACATTTAACTTTACTTTATATGTTTGAACAAAAGGGTTTACTTTTTACGGATTTTTGCACCTATTTTGATATACTTTTAAAAAGATACCAGTGTTTTCAGGAGATTTTCTCCAGTAACGCTCAAAATAGGCGATTTGGATATATACACCTTGCGGTGGCAACCATTCTTCAGTCGTTGCAATATATCTGTGAAAAAACCGGCTCAAGAATTTACATAGTTTAGTGTAGTACAATTATGATTTACAGTAAACCTATAAAACTTGAAAAATTTTTCCGGTAAATTCAACCAACAACCATCATAATAAAATGAGCGACAGGAATTCGTATCAAAACCAAGAATCCCGCCATCTCAGCGGACCGTACGCTGTACCCCGGTCTCTGTCGTGTCGTACCCTCCAAGGCGGTCAAGCACCGCTTTGAATCCCGGGGACCGGATCGCGTTAACAAGCGCCCGGAGCCGTGGATCCTCCTGGTGTTCCCTGCGGATGGCAAGCTCGTACCGTTCCTGTGCTACCGGGATGAACGGGAGGCCGAGCGCTCGTGCCGCACTGTAGACGCACATCCCGGCATCCGCCTCCCCGCTCTTCACCGCAAGGGCGACTGCGATGTGAGTGGTCACCTCCCGCTCGTAGCCGGGAAGCGTTGCGGGA
Organism: Methanoregula sp.; assembly: GCA_049697815.1. GTDB lineage: Archaea > Halobacteriota > Methanomicrobia > Methanomicrobiales > Methanospirillaceae > Methanoregula. The sequence goes on from JBAVWM010000282.1 coordinate 811, forward strand.
TCGATCCCTGCATTCTTCAGCTCGTGATCGAAAAGCATCCGGGTGCCGGAGCCTTTCTGGCGGTTGATGTATGTCCGGCCCGGGAGGTCCGGCAGGGTGAGCCCGTCGCGGGACACTATTCCCTGCTGCCGGCCGGCAACACAGATGAGATCGGTTTCTGTCCCGGGAAGGTATTTCCGGATATATGCCGTATTGTAGGTCCCGTCCGGAGAGAGCAGGTGCGTAGGGGCGGCATGGCACTCGTCCTTTTTTAAGGCAATGATCCCGCCCATACTCCCCACATGGGTGGAGATAAGAGAAACACCCGCGGGCCGGATCAGGTCTGCAAGATGATCGAGCACCGGGTCGTGGCTGCCGGTGATGAGCAGGGCGTTCTCCGCCTCCTGCACCGGCACCATCAGCCGGGCATCGACCATGTCGCCGGCATTGAACCCCTCCGATTCCCGGGGGACCCGGAGGCATGCGTTCGCCCGCACGGCACTCATCTGGACGCCCGCGCCCCGGGACTGGGGGGAAACCATCCAGCGGTCTCCGATCCTTCCGAGCGTGCAGAGAACGAACTCGTCCGAACCGATCTCCTTGGGGAGAGCAGACGTGATGCATGCCCGGATGACCTGTGGCTCCGGGACAAATAGGCCGTAGTTCCGGAGGAACGGCAGGATGACCTCGCGGATCACGGTCAGGGCAGAGAGGGGGTAGCCGGGAAGGCCGAAGACCGGTTTTTTCTCTACCCTCCCGATGATCGCCGGCTTACCGGGCTTGGTCGCAATCCCGTGGACGAACACCTCGCCAAGATCCGCGATAACATCCGCGGTAT
>JBAVWM010000283.1:0-4223 GCA_049697815.1 Methanoregula sp.
GCTCGCACGCCAGCTCGAAATCCAGAACAGCCAGCAGAAAAAATAATTTTTTATTCACGGGAAAAACTCATTTTTGCGAGAGGGAACATTTTTGATGGTTTTCTTTATTTTCAGAAAATTCCTTCTCTACGACATATTGCTGTGACCTATGATGCGCAATCGAAGAATCGTTACAGATTCTTCTCCAGCTAATCTCCGATGACGTGACAAGTGACTCCCCGCGGCGATCCTCATAGCACATTGAACATCCGTTGATTTTTGAGGAAACGATCAATGGAAAAAATTGCTCTGGAGAATCCCCATTATCCCTGATGTTCCCGGGGATCCTCGCCGCCTCCCAAACCACATCCGTTCCCGCGTTCGGCCGCTGTAACATCGCTAAATATGACCTCATCCGTTCCCGCCGGTGATCGTTTAATTATTCCGGCCCGGTTCCGCATTTTTCCAAATTATGACCTCTAAAATCCGGGGGGCGGGGGAAATGAAGTACAACCGGGTTCGTAGCGGGCTCCGATGTACCAGAATTCCCGCAGGGGTTTTTGAGAGTGAAAGCTGCTCCAACTGACGATACCATCCGGCCAGGTCTTCGGTGAGATCACTCTTTTAAAAACAGGATTTCCCATGAAAATTGAATTAAACATCTGATCAATGGATTGTTCATACACTCTCAATTATGTGCTATGAACGCCGCCGCCCCCGAAGGGGCGCCCCCGCGGTGGATCAGAAACTAATAATCCAAAAAATCCCAAAAAAATTCTTGCCCCGCCGTGCCGTACAGAGGCCCTGAGGCTGGGAACCCTCGATAAGGTGACTCAAATAATTTTCGTGGTTCCGGTGTGAAACCCGACCTGTTCATCTGCGTTTCTACAGAGCAGAAAAAATGATACATTTCAATTTGGTTTCTTTTACTTACTATCGATACGATTAAGAGTAGATGGTCTCACCCAAGAGTCTTTTCAACATAGAAAAAATCGTTTCGGACACATTCCTATGGCCGTGCTTAGGGTTTCAACAGAGCCCCATTTTCATCATTCCGGAATGAACGTCAGTTCATGTCCGTTTTTACAAAAAATTGCTCTGTAGAAAACTTTTCAAGTATGAAGCCCCCCCCTTCTTGCACCACCTGTCTCCCGTTGGGGGGCGAGGCGCATGAGAAAGAAACGAATCGGATCAGCTGGAAATGTGTAATTTTTCTTATAGGTGTCACTGTCCCATTTCGGGGATGCCCAGCGGCGGAGGCTTGCTTGCATGCCCCAAAGAGCGTCAGAATTTTCTGAATGATAACTGCAGAGCACAAAAAAATAATGTATCTTATCGTGTCAGCGGCATGCAATACGATTTTTCTTCCGAGAGCACGAATTCCCATTCCTGTTTACACCTGCAGGGGATATCGAGCAGGGCTCCGATCAGGTCGCGATCAGCGTTGAGGGAAAAATCCCGGATACCTTTGACAATCTCATAGTCGCAGGTTCCGCAGTTGTGCGGACCGCGTTTCTGACCGCCGCCGAGGGGATCGCAGGTTACATGAACCGGGGCAACCGCGAGCAGGGAGAGCACGCTCCAGAGGTAGGGGGTGCGGTATGCCCCCCGTTTCCAGTAATACTCAAGCTCGGTGTTCCGCTGGACCGTACAGGGGTTCATGGAGATCATGTCAGCAAAGGGAACAGTGTCCGCAAAGGAGGACTTCATATCATCAACAGCTTCTTGTTCGCTCAGGAAAAGCGGTTTGAAGAGCAGGTAGGCTTTTACGCCGGCACCGGCTTTATGAGCCCGCTGTGCTGCACCCTTGAAATCCTCAAAAATGAATCCCTTGTTGATGCATTTATCGCGGATGGCATCGTTACTTGTTTCAAGGCCAATGGCACAATACAGCGGTGTCTTCCAGCTGCCGTCATCAAGCATCTCGATAAACGGACCAAGGACATCTTCCCTCACAAATTCCGGTCGGGTCTCCGCAATCACCAGCTTTCCCCGGAATGCACGAGCGACAACAGGAAGGAACTCTGCGGGAACTTCCCGGGGATCAAAAAAACTTCCCGAGGTAAAGATCTTGACCATCCGGTATCCTGCGGGATCATACTCGTTCATCACCCAGGCAAGCTGGGCTTTGAGATAGCTGAGCAGGGCATCGCAGGACTCTGCTTTGTAGCGCTCGTGGCGGTAACTGCACATACGGCAGGCTGACCATGTGCAACCACCGCTTTTGAAAATCACGGTGAGACATTCCAGTAATTCGTTTTCGTACCGCTCTTTTCCGCACCAGGACGCAAGCGGTTTTTCCGGTCTGTCAGAAATCATGAATATCCTACTCGTTGATCTGATAGCATGAATACCTTCACGTTCCTATGAAAAAATCGATACTTTCGAAAGTTGTTGATAGTCGTGCCTGACAAGGGGGCACAGAGAAAAACTATCTCATTCCTCGCCGGAACAAACGATTTCTTCTTTACATTTTGGATTTGGACACCTCATACTAATCTGTACTTACAAGATATGATAATTAATTTTGGTTCTTTACTTCCAGAACCAAAATTAATTACTCCCTTCTCATCATCATGACAGAGAATCCTGCTACACCAATCCCGACAAGCACCGTGATTAACGAAACCGGCGATTTTGCCGTGGTCCGGAACGGAGTCGACACGGCAGGGGGCGTCACTACAGCGGCACTCATTGGTGCTGCGGGACGGCAGAACCCGCCATGCATTTCTGTTGGCGGTTCTCAAGCGTTGATAATATTCGTAAGGAGTGGAGTGGGGGAAAAAGCCGGTTTTGAGATCATGTCGTAAGGGACGCCTGCAACTTTTGCGATAGGTGTCTCCGGTCTTATTTTATGCAGAGTTCTGCACAATGTTCCCGAGATAATACTATAATATCTATCAGAATCAACACTCCAGTATAACTGCGCGGTCTGCCATAATGCTGAACTTTTGCAAAGAAGCAATAATCGCAAGGTCTGTCAGGGTGTTATAGATGAAAAAGATCGTCCTGCTGGTGATGGGACTGCTCTTTTTACCGATAGTTACCATTGCCTATCAGGTGAATATTGATGCCCCTGAAACCCTCACGGTAGGAAAACCGCTCATTGTAACCGGCGTGACCACGTTTCCCCCTGGCATGGCGGTTGATGTTGTCCTTTATTATCAGCTGACAACAACAACGGAGATCAAACGACAGGTTGTCGGAGTCAGACCGGATAAGACCTTCAGGGTGGTGTTCGATACCACCGGTCTGAAGACCGGGACGTACAAGGTTGAAGTACCGGTGAACGGTATGGGGAATTCCGTAACGATGCGGCTCGTCAGGATCGTCGACCGCTCCGAAGAGATCCAGATGGATTCCCCGCTGTATCAGCAGTTTAATGGGACTCTGGTTGTGGCCGGTACAATCAAAGGCGATGAAAATTCCGGCGTTCAGGTTGAGGTTATCGGCCCGGACAACTCGCCGGTATTCGGCCCCCAGTTTGTCAACACCGATTACGAGGGTGCATTCTCCACGGTGGTGCCGATCATCATTCCCGGAGAATATGAAGTGAGTTTTACCGATGCAAAGGGATTCATCGGAACCCGCATCATCACTGCAACGGGCCTGAAAACGCCGATTGCAACCATGTCAGAGCCAACCGCTCCCAAAAACATGGTATCCGCACATGCGAAAGCCTCCCGGGATGCTCCTGCCTACTTTACTGTGAAGACGGGTTCCGGACCGGTAATGCTATATACCTCCTCTTCTGTTGACTGGGTCATTGAATATGTTGATGACGCCGGCGTCCTGCACGTGGAAAACAACCAGGATGCACAGAACCCGGAAAAAGCAGCAATCACTGGATCGGGAAGTACGATTTTCGTGAAGATCTATCCTTATAAATATTCGGAACAAAGCGAGGTAGTCCTGTACGCAGAAAATGCCAATACAATTTCCGTGAGCCCGACAGTACCTGCCCCCTTTGTTGCAGCAGTACCGGAGGCAACCGGCGGAATCCCGACTATTCCACTGATGCCATTATCCGGACTTGCGGCGCTCGGAATTGCCCTGCTGCTGCGCCGGCCAATTTTGCCGGGATAAAAGATCCCGGACTCCGGGATGCCCAAAATTAAGAAGCCTTTTTTATATCGCAGATCCAACATATGGAGCACTGCCGGGGTAGTCTAGTCCGGGAAGGCGGTAGCCTTGAAAGCTACTGGTGCCCTGCACCTCAAGAGTTCAAATCTCTTCCCCGGCGT
>JBAVWM010000284.1:0-7641 GCA_049697815.1 Methanoregula sp.
TTGTACGAGGCTCCGCTCACCTGCGCACTCCTGATCGGGACGAGCCGGTCGGCACCAAACACCTTGCCAAGGGCCACGAGGAGTTCGAGCATCTTCTGCCGGGTCTCCCCCTGCTCGCCGGCAAGGATGGATTCGTCGTCTTTATCGAGCTGCATCCGTTCACCATGTAGCGCGTGAGAAATCCGCCTCGCGCCCGAGCACCATCGTTGCATCGACCCCGATCTTCACGTTGGTGCCGTCCTCAAGCTGGCAGGGGTCAAGCGACGAGCCCCGGACCCCGGTGATCACCATCACGTCCCGGTCGCCACTCACCCGGGTCGCGATCGCGTATTCCACGTCATGCGGGTCTTCGGGGTTGATATCCTCGTCAACCACGACCACGTGCTTGAGCGATGTATGGGCGGCAAATGCGGCCATGATCGCATTTTTCGCATCGCCCTGCGTGCTCTTTTTGATCTGGATCACCGCGTGAAGGTAGCCGCATCCCCCCTTCGTGAGGATAACGTTCCGGACCTCGGTCACACCTGCAACGGCCTTATAGATCTTCGGTTCATAGGGCGCTCCCATCAGCATCTTGTGCTCGTCGCCACCAGGCAGGATCCCGTGGTAGATGAAGTCCGGCTTCGTGTACATACCGGTAAACTCGATGATGTGCTGCATGCGGACCGGATCATAGGTCCCGGTAATATCGACAAAGGGCCCTTCCTCGGTAAGTTCCGCCGTGACAAATCCTTCCAGCACGATCTCCGCATCGGGCACGAGGACACCGTTTTTGCACCTCTTCACCTTCAGTTTACCACCCATCAGTTCCGCGGCAAACGGGAGTTCCATCCCCGCTGGGACCCGCGTGCAGCTCGCAAAAGTAACAGCCGGGTGCGTCCCGATGGTCACTGCAATCGGGAGCTTCTCCCCCTTTGCCAAGGCTTTTTTCAGCATCACGTGGGTGTGTCTGCCCTCCACCAGCCGGGCGGCAACGCGGTGGTCATCCAGTACCAGCATCCGGTGGATTGAGGCGTTCTCCATACCATCCCAGCGGGAGAAGACGATGCCGGAGGTGATGTACTTACCGGCATCCTTCGGGAAGTGGTGCAGGATCGGGAGCTTGTTCAGGTCCGGCTTCTTCATCGGGAGCGTCCCGTCCAAAACAACCTTCCCGTTATAGGTCGCATCCGCAAGGGTCTTTACCATCTGCTCTTCATCAATACCAAGGGCAAGGGAGAGGGCCCTGCGGTTCGCGGTGAGGTTCATGACCGCCCGGTGGCCGCCTATATTGTGGAAGAAGAGAAGCCTGTCGGTGCCTGCCGCCATCTTCGCTGCCTGCATCTCTTCCGATACTTCATCCTTTACCTCGGTAACAAGCCCTGCCTTGTGCATCTTTTCGATAAATTTACGCATCGTAACCACTCCAGCGCTGTCCGAGGTTATGCTTCACCCCGAGATGATCCAGCACACGGGCGACCACCATATCCACGAGATCATCGATCGTTGCCGGCCGGTTGTAGAACCCGGGGCTCGCCGGCATGATCGTTGCTCCCGCCTCTTCGGCAGCAAGCATATTCTTCAGATGGATCTTCGAGAGGGGCATCTCGCGGGTGACAAGGATACAGGTGTGATGTTCCTTGAGGCAGACATCCGCGGTGCGGGTGATCAGGTTGTTGGCGTAGCCGTTCGCGATGGCCGCAAGCGTCTTGGAACTGCAGGGGATCACCACCATGCCATCATACTTGTGGGACCCGCTTGCGATCGAGGCAAAGAGTTTGTCGTTTTTATGGTACTCGGCATTCAGGCCCTCAAATGAGACGCCCTCGTGGGCGGCGATCTTTGCTGCAATGTCCGAGACAATGATGTGGACCGTTGCATCCTGACAGAGCACCTCGAGCAGGCGGCGGGCATAGATCGCCCCGCTTGCACCCGTTACTCCGACTACGATCTCTTTTTTCATGGTTGCCGTTTGCTCTCCTGTGATACCTATGTCGGAGTGGTGACAAAAAGAGTTTGTGCCGGATGTCTTTTTTTTATGACTCCTCGCGTTTTCACCCCCATTACGCCAGCCCTGTTCCCCAGCAGGGAGGCGGGGACGTTTATGATAAGGCCTTGTACCTTCTGCATCGGAGACTGGTTCCAGAATATAGGTGACGATTCGCATCAAGGTAAATGCGCAGCGCAAAACCTGACGAGACATTTTGCGCATCAGGCATCGCTCATCAGATATGGCCTGCCTGGACTCAACTCATTATTCAAAAACTCAGGAAAAAATCCAGGGTTGTTCTTCAGATCTCAAAAATGAGGTATTACCTGTTCCGGAGTGGTGCGAAGAAGCGGAACCGGACCCGCGCCTCCTCGACATTCCGGGCATGCGACGGGTTGAGGTCCCGGCGCGCCTCGATAACCAGCGTGTTGAGGATGTTATGGAGGCGCAGAGTATCGAACTCCTTGTCCTTATTCTCGTTAAAGAAATCAAGAAGATCGTTTGTGCTTTTGAGCACCCCGATACTGCCCACAAGGTTCAGGCGATTGAGGGTCATGGCCAGGTTCTTCTTGGCAATGTCCGTCTTGTAGGCGTCCCCGCCGGAAAGGTTCAGCTCGGTGATTGCGTTCAGGAGATCCGTGTAGACCCTGAGCTTGTGGGCGTTCTCATGCATCCGCCGTTCGGCTCCGCGAAGCTGCAGCACGGCTATGGCGGCGACAATGATAACCGCCACGAGCCCGCAGGTCACAACAATCCAGTCTTCAGACATGTCAGCACATCCTCATCATTACGGCATCCTTTTCGCCGCTGTCAGCCAGACTTTTACATTATTTCCTTTCATCGTCAATTTATAAGGACCTTCTTCGTACATCGGAATCCATTGTTCTGATTCGAAGAGGTGGTCCCGTCCATACCCGAAGCTCTCGGTAGTATTCATATCGACGTTGGTTACATCAACTACGAACCAACAGTACTGGAGATCGTCGCTTAAGGGCTGGACTTTAAAATAGACACCCCACGAAGGACTATCCACCCGGAATTCTTTGATAACGGTATCATTTTCCGTTAAAAGCCGGTATCCCCCCGGATCCTCAAGGTAGCGACTCCCGAGAGTGAAAACCAGTCGGGGTGTCTCTGTTGTAACCGCTGTTGTCGTCACCGGAACCTTGGTCGGTGCGGGCGTGGACAGCGGTTGTACCTGGGTTCCTGTACACCCGGCAAAAAGGATACCCGCTATGATCAGCATACAGATAACAAGGAACTTCATATGGGTGATGTTTGGGGATTGGAATATATTATTGTTTATTTATGCACCGCCTGGCGTACCGAAAATCCCCCTCAGAACAGCGTGTCCTGCCGGGTCGGCTTATGGATGTGGAGAACCTCACACCCCCCCTCTGCCACGGCTTCGCGGTGTTCAGGGAGCGTGTACACACCAAGGCGCCACTGGTCGCGCCTGGTGGCATTCAGCGTCCGGATACGGGGCGAGAACTCCTCGAAACTGACCACCGCGTGCCGGTTCTTCACCCGTACCCCGAGGGACAGCTCCCGCGGGACGGCCGGAATATCCACTAACACCTCGTGGGGCCGGAGGCCGGCCGCTTCCGCGATCCGTTCCGCGTAGTCCCGGCTGGTTCCTATCGGCACACCGGTATGGAACGCGGGGGTATTCACCTGATCGATGGTGGCAAACAAGGCCCGCTTGTAAAGCCGGCGCCCGTACAGCCGGTCTGCAAGCTCGCGGGCAACGGGGCTTTGCGAGGTACGCAAGGCATGCATGCACGTCGGGTCGTCCATGGTCATGAGCTGCCGGACCGCTTCTTCCCTCCCGCCACCCGTATGCTCCAGTATCGCGAGCTGGAACATGCTCTCGCCGATGCGGCTCACATGGTGAAAATAGACGCTCGGCCGCATAAGCGTCCGCGATATCAGGAGAGACTCGGCGGCATTCACCCCGTTCTCGTCAAGCACGGTCTCCCCGTCGGGGGTCTGGATCAGGTACCGGATCAGGCGCTGGGCGTCCACCGTACCGTACGGGGCGCCGGTATAATAGGCATCGCGGAGCAGGTAGTCCATCCGGTCAACATCAAGATCCCCGTGTATAATCCCAGAGAGCCGGTGGTTTCCCTTTACGATCCGGCACAGTTCGCCAGGATCAATGCCATGTTCCTGGAGTAGCCCGCTGGTCCCCTGGCTGACGATATGTCCAATATCATCATGGGTCATGTTGAGGAACTCCTCTATCAGGGGCTCGCTGGCATGGGAGAACGGGCCGTGACCAATGTCATGAAGGAGCCCGGCAGCGACCACGAGTCTGCGATCCTTGTCAGAAAGGCCGAAACGGCGGGCTGCCGCGTCGGCAAGGAACATGGTGCCGAGGGAGTGCTCGAACCGCGTGTGGTTGGCACCGGGATACACGAGATAGGAAAAACCGAGCTGCCTGACGTAACGGAGGCGCTGCAGCGGGGGGGAGTCAAGCAGGGCGAGAAGAAAGTCCTCGACTTCTATGTAACCGTGGACCGGGTCCTTGATAATTTTCACAGCTTCACTAAAGAATCTTCATATACATCGCATAAAAGTATTGAGTAATGATTACGTTTCTTTCTGGAGGGACGGGAACCCCGAAGCTGCTGCGGGGCATGCAGAACGTGATGGCCAGGCACGAGATCGCGGTAATCGTCAACACGGCCGAGGACATCTGGATATCGGGGAACCACATCTCGCCGGATGTAGACACGGTCATGTACCTTTTTTCCGGCATCCTCAACACTGATACCTGGTGGGGGATACGGAACGATACCTTCACCACCCACGACGAAGCCACGCGTCTCGGCCTCAACGAGTTTATCGCTATCGGCGACCGTGACCGTGCCGTCCATATCGCACGGGGCGAGATGCTCAGGAACGGCATGCGGCTCACGAACGTGACCAAGGCCCTTTGCGAGCGCTTCGGGGTCCGCGAGACCGTGCTCCCGATGACGGACACCGAGGTGACAACCAAGGTGATGACCGACCTCGGCCTGATCCATTTCCAGGAATACTGGATCGGGACGAAGGGGAAGATCGATATCCGGGGGGTTATCCGCACCTTTGACGAACCTCCCGTGGCAACCGAGGAAGTGCTCAGAGCGATCGAGGCGAGCGACGCGGTGGTGATCGGGCCCTCTAACCCTATCACGAGCATCGAGCCGATCCTCTCCTGCGAGGGGATGAAACCGGCACTGAAGGATACGTTTGTTATCGCCGTCAGTCCGTTCATCGGCCATGCCCCCGTCAGCGGGCCGGCCGGCGCCCTGATGGAAGCAGCAGGGTATGATCCGAGTGCAATCGGGACGTCCAACTGTTACGGGCGAATCCCTGACATTTTCGTCCAGGACATCCGGGACACGGTCGAAGTGAGCCACTCCGTCAGGTTTGACACGCTGATGACAGATGAGGATAAGAGCATCGCGTTCGCCCGCGATATCCTGTCGCTGATTGAAAACCGCTGAGATTCCCCTCTGCCCCACTATTACCTAGATCGCAGGTCTGCCGAAACCCCTGCCCTTTTATTTTGCAAATCTATATAACGCTCCGGAATAACGGTTATCGTGAGTAGTACGTGGCTAATCATGATCCAAAAAATTCTCATCCTCATCGTTGTCAGTATCCTGCTGGCAGGGTGCGTCACCAGCCAGCCTGCTGAGAAAGGAACCCTCAAGCTCACCTCCTCACCGGCAGGTGCAGAGATCTATCTCGATAGCCAATACAAGGGAACCACCCCCAGCACGATCTCCGATGTCGAACCTGGGAACCATACCCTTGAGTTCCGCTCGAATGGGTACAAGATCTGGAAGTCTGTCATTATGGTACCCTCAGGACCATCGAGTTATTTTGCTGCTCTGACAGCGACAACCCAGCCGGGTTCTGAGCAGGAAATGGACACTACTCCCGCGGCAACGTCAGCACCAGTCGCGGTTACGGTCCGGGTCAGCAGGGAACAGATGATCATCGGGGACTCAATGACGTTCTCCGGGATTGCCACCGGTACCGGCAGCGTGACCCTGACCCTTTTCGGGCCCGGCTATTACGCGAACGGCATTGTCCTCGACAAGGTAAAACCCGATGCAATCAATGCATGGACCTATACGTGGAACCCGGGGACCAAGATCCAGTCGGGCACCTACACCGTCGTCGTAAATGATGCAGGAAAGACGGTATCCAACCGCGCCTCATTCACGGTGATTGGTGATGGCGTAGTTTCTGTCATCCCGAGCAGTTATGCTGTCGTCACGGGAGAATCCGTTACCCTTTCCGGCAGGTGCACCACAGGTGCCCCCAATGTCAGGATAATGCTTTTCGGACCCGCGAGGTTTGCAAGCGGGGTTGATCTTGGGATCTTCCCATGCATGGCGGACCAGACCTGGAGCATGCAGTATACAACAGACATCACGATGCCGACCGGTGTTTATTCGGGGTATGTAAGCGATGTCCCCCAGACTGCCTCAGACTCGACGCAGTTCACCATCGGATACGCCTCGTAACGGCCCCCCTTTTTTTCCACAACCAATCGTTTCGGCATCTGAAAGAAAGATTTCCCGAAGGATCCGCCGCCGGACACAAGAGTCTTATATGCCGGCGGTACCGGAACAGTCTGATAATAATAATGAGCGGTTTTCTAAAAAGAACTCTGCAGGGCCGGAGAACCGCGGAACAAAAACCGGCATTCCCTGTCCCGTTTTTCCTGCAGGCCCCAAAAAGAGGAGGGCGCGTGAGAATTCGTCAAATTGTGTATCCGATACCTATTTGAATGATTTTATACTAATATTCGTCCGGGAATCGCTATGGGCATTATCAATAAACTTGGAAATATCCTGAAATCGGGAAAAAGCGAGCACGAGGGGGAGCGTGAACGCGAGGAAGCACGCCTCCGGGCGCAGAAGGAGCGGAAAGACAACTTTCTGCGGTCCTTAAACGAGGGCGATCTCGATGCCCGCTGGGCTGCAGTACGTTCGGTCGGCGATCTAGGCGAGCCCTTCATCGAGCCCCTGATCCGCAGCCTCAAGGACGAGTACTGGATTATCCGGCGCGGTTCTGCCGATACCCTCGGAAAGATCGGGGTCCCTGCCATCGGTCCGCTGATCATGGCGCTGGACGAGCCGGGCGACGATGTCCGGCAGGAAACCATCCGGGCACTCCAGCTGATCGGGGAACCGGCAATCGAGCCACTTGTCCAGTCAACGCGGCATAGTCACCCCCTTATCCGCCGCGGCGCCGTGCAGGCCCTCGGGATAATTGGCGAGATCCGGGCTGTCCCCCAGATCATCGAATCTCTCAAAGACCCGGATGCGGGCGTGCGGTATGAGAGTGCTGTTGCGCTCGGACGCATTGGCGATCCCCGGGCGGTAGAGCCCCTGATCGAGTCGCTCAACGATACGAAGGAGAACGTGAGGATGGCCGTAATGGCAACCCTTTGTTCGCTCGGTGACTATGCCACCGAGCCGCTCATCCGGGCGCTGGTGGACCCGAATGAGGAGGTCTGCAGGAGGGCATCGCTCGCACTCGTCACTATAGGAGAACCGGCCGTAGACACCCTGATCCATGCCCTTAACGACCAGAGCCCCGGCATCCGCAGGGGTGTCATGGAGGTGCTCGGCCAGATCGGGAACACGAAGGCGATCACTCCCATCATC
>JBAVWM010000285.1:0-2709 GCA_049697815.1 Methanoregula sp.
GTCTGGATGACGACGATAAGTGCCCGTTTGCCGTAAAATTCATGGAAATGGATAAATCCCCCGAGAGGGATGGAGATGAGGGCAGCGATCACCGTTGCAGTCAGAGAGATGTACAGGGAGAGTGCAGCAATCTGCATAACGTCGGGATTGAAGGTGACGATGAGGTTAACTGCCTGCATCACGCCCTGTGCAATATCGTCCAACCCTGTTCACTCCTGCAATCTCATATCTGGTCCTGGTCCGGTTCCCTGTTGAAAAGGTTAATTCCTATGATCACCTTTACTTTATTTTAGTTATTGTTAACGAAACAAATCTGCCATATCGCTGCAATGTCCTGGCAGGTTCTCTCCCGTTGTGTGCTTCAGGTTCCTGATATCAATGTCCCAGAACAGCCTTCCCCCCTTACGGTTCAATCTCTCTGAGCTAGCCGGATCCGTGGGGGATTTTGGTACAATAATTCCGCTGATCCTTGCCGTTGCCCTCGTATCCGACGTGAATACACGGTATGTCCTCCTCTTCTTTGGGATCTGGTTCATCCTCACCGGCCTGTATTACCGCCTCCCTATTCCCCTTGAGCCGATGAAGGCTATCGCGGTGATCGTTATTGCGGGATCGATCGGGAGCGGCGAGATTGCCGCTGCAGGCCTCATTCTCGGGATTATCTTCCTGGTGCTTGGCTATGGCCGGTTCTTCGATATGATCGAGCACTGGGTACCGCAGAGTGTTGTCCGTGGGATCCAGCTGGGGCTCGCCCTCCTCCTGTTCCGGTCATCGCTGGGATTCGCGGTGAAGGATCCAACATTCTTCCTGCTGGGTATTGCAATCATCGCCTGCTTTTACCTCCTTGCCCGGTTCCGGTCGATCCCCGACCTCTCTGCCATTGTGGTAATCGGGATAGGCCTTATCGCCGGTATCGCTCTGTACGGCGTCCCCCTCGTCAGCCTGATCCCGGCACCGACGCTTGTATTTCCCCTCCCTTCGGACTTCGCCTCAGCTTTCGCAACCCTTGTCCTCCCACAGGTGGTCCTGACCATCACGAATGCTATCCTTGCCACGTCGCTTCTGACAAAAGACCTCTTTGCACAGGACATACCGCCAAAGAAATTCTCCACCACCATCGGTCTCATGAACCTCGTGTCCGTCCCGTTCGGGGGATTCCCGATGTGCCACGGGGCGGGTGGGCTTGCCGGGCAGTACCGCTACGGGGCACGGACCGGCGGGGCAAATGTGTACGCCGGCCTGATCTTCATCACTCTTGCCCTCTTCTTCACCTCGCCGCAGGTCCTCTCCATCATTGCCGTGGGCGTGCTGGGGGCCCTGCTCGTCTTCGTCGGCATCGAGATGGCGCGCCATAGTCTCAAATCCGATTCTCTTGTGATTACCGGTGTTATCGGGATCCTGGCGCTGGTCAGCTCAATGACGGTTGCGTTTATCATCGGCATAATCCTCGCATATTGCGCCGGCTGGATGAAGCAGAGGAAGACCCCACGGGAAATCAGCTGAAATAATCTCTGTCAATGGCGGAGTTGTGCCTCTCACAAAATCCATACCGTGCTACACCATGCCGCCACTCAAAGCATGGATCTTTCCGTGGTGTAAAAGACCCGGTTTTCCGGGTTCTGAAAAGCTTCTACAGGAAAAGGAAAAAGGGGTTTTTATTTGGCTGCGGTTGCATTTGCGGCCGTTGCAGCAGTGGTTGCAGCAGGGGCTGGTGCGATTGCGGTTGCCGGGGTGCTGTGGTCGGCTACCCAACCCGCAGTTGCGTTCGGAACTTCGACAGTCATCGGAGTGAACAACGCTTTGCCGTATTTGTCAACGCCAAATTTGCCGATGTCCGCCTGGGTTGCCGGATCGATAAGGAAGTTGATGAAGTTGTTTGTCATCTGGATCTTCTCGACCGGCTGTTTGTCATTGTAGACCGCCATCACGCTATAGATATTAAGCAGGCTTGTACCTTTCGTGACGAGCGGCACCATCGTGAGGTTGCTCTTGTATGCAAGGAATGTCCCCTCATCAGTCAGGGTGTATGCATTCTTCTCGCTTGTCATCTGGAGCGTTTCTCCCATACCTTTACCCGCTTCTACATACCAAGTACCGGATTTCTCGATCTGCGTGTAGTTAGGGTAACCGGCTTTGGACCAGACCGTCTTCTCGGCTGAGTGGGTCCCGGAACCGTCACCACGGGAGACGAAGGCAACGCCAGCCGTCTTGTTGGTGCCTTTCAGGTAGAGGGTCGTGAAGGCATTTTCCGGTGTCATATTCCTGATACCAGCGGGATCTGCTGCCGGGCCGACAATCATGAAGTAGTTAGAGGCAAATGAGCGCCGGTTCAGGCCAGAACCGTTTTTCATGAAAGCCAGTTCCGCGCTTGGTGAGTGGACGAGCAGGACATCTGCGTCGCCGCGTGTGGCCAGTTCGATTGCCTTGCCGGATCCCTGCGAGGTGATTTTCAGCTTAACAGGGTACTTCGCCTCGAACTTGGGCTGGAGGTAGTCAAGAAGCCCGGTGTCGTACAGGCTCGTTGTCGTTGCGATGACGAGGGTCTGCGGAGCGGCCGTTGTGGCAGCTGCCGTTGGCGCCGCAGTGGGGGTGGTGGCCGGAGTCTGGCTCGTACATCCTGCAAAACAGGCTGCAAGAAACAGCATCACGAATAGCGTGGATATCAATCCAACATGCACATCTCTTCTCATACTTATACCGGGATAAAGG
>JBAVWM010000286.1:0-3505 GCA_049697815.1 Methanoregula sp.
GAGGACCTTGGCGGGTACATTGTCCAGAAACACATCATCGCAGCGGAGGTCGTGCTCCAGTGCTTTGTCCCCCGGGAGGACATCGGGTTGATCCGTCGGATCTCAAAACCCCTTTTCGGGGAGGTGACAGATTCGCCGCTCGTGGGTACCGAGATCGCGATCGTGAGCATGAGCCTTGAGATCCACCACCTGCCCCACCCGTCCTGCGATATCGCGGAGTACGTGCGTCGGATCGGGGCGAAGAGCAACATGGTCAGCCTTGCCCGGGGCCCCGGGAAGCGGATCGCCGGCCTGAACGACGAGGAGCGGGACGTGATCAACGAACACGACGTCGCGGTCTACCTGCTGGGGAACTTCGAGACCTGCATCGAGTACAAGATCCCGACGCTCCGGCGGGGGATAGAGGTCCCGATCGTGCTCTGCGGAGGTCCCGATGAGGCGGTCCTCCGGAGAATCACGAATCCCCCGTTCGAGGGGTACGTGGGCAATGTCGGGCGGTTCATGCGCAGGACCAAGGAAGCTGACCAGCTGGACAAGCTCGACGAGATCGTTGCCGTGATAACACGGGTGGTCGAGAAGAAGCGGGACGAGATTGCCAAGGACCCCCTCTCGGTCTCTCCCGCCCGGCTCATGGACCTGATCCGGGAGAAGGTGCCGGACATCCTCGATGTCACGTCCCCCACGCCCCTCACGGTGCAGATGCGGGGGCTCCGGGTGAAGCTGCCCTATGACAGGTATGCAGCCCCTCTGCGGACGATCGAGATCGAGGACGGGATAAAACTCGGGGATGTGGCGGAGGTTGTCCCCTCCCGGATGCGGGACTATATTCTCATAAAAATCCTGCCGTTTTCCGAAACCAACACGGTGATATGATGGGAAAGAAGATTTCAGCACTCTCAACCAAGGACCAGTTCGAAGAGAAGCTGGCCCAGATCGTAGAGAAAGGGGCCGATCGGACCGCGGAAGAATGGATGCAGACCATCGAGCAGGAGTACGGGAAGGTCCCGCTCGTCTTCAAGCGGATGGGCGAGCGCCCCGAGGTGCTCATCTCCCACCTGCTCTACAAGGGCACCGTTGCCCAGACAAGCCCGCTCGACCCGAAGTACGTGGAGCTGATCAGTATGGCCGTCGGGGCTGCCCTCAAGTGCCCGCACTGCACGGGATACCATATGCAGGCGGCTATCCGGATGGGGGCCAGCCGTGAGGAGATCCTCGAGGTTATTCTGTTGTCCGGTATGATCTCGAACTCGTCCGTGCTTGCAAACGCTTACCGGATCATCGATGAGAAGATGGAGACGTGCATCCCCTGCGAGACGAAAGGCGTTGAGTCGAAGGCCGGGAAAAAGGCCGGAGCGGCACGGAAGAACGCACCTTCGAAACGGAAGTAAGAATGCCCCGGCCTGCCGGTTGCGACAATCCTGTGAGTAGGAAGGCCCCCTTCACCTGCCCGAAGTGCCGGTATACGGGCGCGGTTTTCCATACGGTCTGCCCGGAGTGCGGCCGTCCGTTCATGCGGGACTTCACCGATACGCAGATACACCCGCGTGACCCGGACCTGACGGGTATCGTCACCGTGAAGTTCTGGGCGCTCATCCTGCTGGTGCTGACCGTGGGCGGCAGTATCCCTGGACTGCTCGCCTCGTCCGGACTGCTTTAAAGAGTGACGAACAGATCCCAACCAATAGTCCGGCATTGCCTCCTCAGGAGCCGGTACCGTGCGCCAGGTTGCCGGTCATCCGCTCCACAAGGGTTTTTTTGGGATCCCATCAGCCACACATGCCGGGAGCCAGCCCGATCCGGCCACTTTCGCAGTCCATACCCTGCCGCTTTATCCCCTTGTACCCGAGACTTCAGCATATGGCACCAAAGAAGATCCAGACTTTCTCCGGGTACTCCTGCAGCGATTGTGAGCAGCACCAGAAGAAGGAATGTCCCGGCTGTGCAAAGACGAAGGGCTTGCCGTTCTGGACAGCGTATGTTGGTAGTAACCGCTGTGCGATCTATGATTGCTGCACCAGCGAAATGAAGTTCCCGCACTGCGGGAAGTGTCCCGATGTGGTGTGCGAGCGGTTCATCCGGTTTAAAAACCCGGCTATGGGCGATGCGGAAGCTGCCGCGGGTGTTGCGGCAATGGAGAAGGAGCTGCGGGGGAGAAAGTAAAACCGGCGGGACCATGAACCTGCCTGGTTTTTCAGGCATTTTGCGGTAGTATGAGTAATTTGAAGTGGAGACAGCATGACCCGATGCAAGATTACCGTAATCAGGAAGACGGTCCACCCGGAACTGGCGGAACACTACTGTGTTGACAAGGTCGCATCCTGCCCGTGTTTCCAGGAGGGGCAGGAGTTCCAGTGCGGACTGGATAAGCCCGAGAACTTCTGTGACCGGGCATGGCGGGACATCCACCCGTTTGTCGCCGTGCTGCTGACAGGCGGGAATTTCTCCCGGGGGATTTTAACGGGTGGATGAAGGACCACAGGACCATGATCGGCTGTTGTACTGACGGGATCCGGCCGGTCATTTTCAGGATAGAAAAGATCGATTTAGTGAGCAGGGAGCCCATCTGTTTCACGGAATTACCGGAAGAACTAAAGAATCCCCCCACTTTTATTGGCCCTGTATTGAACTCCGGGTATCGTAGGAATTCATAAAGAAAAATCCTGAAACAGGATACGAGCACACGCAGGGAAGAAGGTACCGCGATCTCCGGCATTCCACATCCCGATGCCGGTTCCGGACCTTCCGGACTGCGCTGTGGCTCCAATAACCGGGGTCAGCCTCATGATTCCGGTACCCTCAATACTTTTCTTGCATACTCCACCGCCGGCCCTGGTATCACCGGCTGGCTGGAGGTGCTCCAGATTGGGAGCATGGGCGCCCGGCAGATCGGTTTTCTGGTCTGGATCACCGGGCGGCCTTGTGATTGCGCGGGGGTACCACAGGAATGCCAGGGCCATCGTGCTCATCAACGCTGTGAACGGAGTGGTGGCGGCATCGGCACTCATGGCGCTGGCGTACGTGAGTTTTTAAAGAAACGAACAGGGAAAAGAATGGTGGCCTTCGAACAAAGGGGTGTGAACCGGGGTTGGGCAGATGAAGGGGGGTGGTACCCCCTACCCCCCTGCTGAAATTTTTCCGGACGGGACCTACCCCCCACCCGTATGGGGGGGGAGGTGGGGGGTACCACCCCCCCCTGCCTCTTGCGTGAAGGCGGGGAGTGATCCCCCGACTGGTCCGTGCCGGCACCTGCGGATGTAGGGATTATCCGACGACAAATGTCCTGAAAAGGAGGCCGGAAGTGAGGGGGGGTGGTACCCCTCCCCCCCCTCCCGCTGAAGAGCAGGGACCCCACCACCCCCTCCGGCATTTTTGGGGAGGGAAAACCCCCCCTTTGATCCCTCCTGACTCCAGTATTGCGCGTGAGTCAGCAGGCTTGTTACACTTTTTTTTGCTTTGTAAAAATCCTCTTGCATCAGCTATGATCGCCCCCCTTGCGCCAGCCCTG
>JBAVWM010000287.1:0-9327 GCA_049697815.1 Methanoregula sp.
GTTATCATCCGGCACCCGATGGTCGCAGACGTTGCTGTCTTCGGTGTGCCTGATGAACGCAGGGGTGAAGTCCCGGTCGCGGCAATCGTCTTCCGGCCCGGTATGACGCTTGGCGAGGAAGAACTCGGGGCTTACTGTCGCGACTATCTGGCAGGCTACAAGATCCCACGGAAACTCATGGTCACCGACTCCCTGCCCCGGGTTCATGGCTGGAAACTCCTCCGCCGTGAACTGAGGGAAAAGTTCGGGAATAAACCGTCCGGCTGATATGCAGTGAAAAAAATCCTGCGGGATTTCCAAAAACCTTTAATGAACTTAAAATAAAGTATTTCTCAGAGTCTACATGGTCGACGCCCAAAACCATATCCAGGATGTCCCGGTTACTGTCCGGTCAATACGGCGGTCAACCGGTATCGTTGGGCTCAACCTGCTCCTTAACGGCGGATTTCCCGATGGTACCATCATCATGGTCTATGGGACGCCAGTCGCAGGTGTTGACCTTGCAGCACACCAGTTCTGGAAGGGAGACAGGAGTGAGGATGGCACCTACCTGATGAATGACGGGGACGTGGATGCCGAGATGATCGATGCCACCGACATGCACCCGGACCTCTACCTGACCCAGATGGCCGGGAAAAGGATCGTTATCGATTCGCTCTCCATCCCCATCGTGAAATACGGTATCGACGTAGTCCTCAAGTTCCTCTCCAATGCCCGCGATGAGATGAGAAAGCGCAACGCAAACATGGTATTCGTCGTGTACACCAATATCCACCCACCTATAGAGATGACGAGGATCATGCGGGCGGCTGATATTGTCATCGAGTTCAAGACCATGATCCACCAGGGCGAGGTCGAACGGATCATAGAAGTGCAGAAGATCAAGAACACGGCTGTCCCCCAGCGTCTGCTCCCGTTCAATATCACGGATAACGGGATCGAAGCATCGACGACCTCGCGGGTAGTGTGAGGGAACCTGCAGGCACCGGGCCTGCAACCCTGTTCAATTTTCCGGATGCGGGGGCGAGAGACGGGTACCCCGGCAAAGTTCGGATTTGCCAAGATCCCCTGAGATGATCTTTTCCTGTTGTCTGGTACCCGAAACGGCGTTACGGCAATCGGGGCTACGGAGAATTTGCCCCCGGTTTATCAAACTGCAGATGAAGCAGGGGGGGCAGGGGAGGAAATGTGTACGTGGTGATTGAATCGATATGGGAGATCCCATACACGTAACTTTCGAAGATAATGCTGTGATTCCAGTCCCATGTCCTTTCAGAATTCGTACTCCGGTCAGGGTAGAGCGGGTACAGGAAAACCCCGATCACCTGGATGACTACCGATAAGACAACGAGCAGAATGATGACTGCCTGGACTGCCCGCGTCCTGCAATTTTTTTGCTCTGTTATAAAAAATTCATTCACGGCAATACCGGTGAAGATCGCCAGAACGGGAATAAAACCGGTCAGGAACCGCTGGCCATAGGAGAACGCTACCGATGATTCCCACAAGCCAAAAAAGCTGTATACCAGAATTTGGAGAACGATTGCAGGGCCAAAAACAACAAACACCTGCCGGACCCGCATATTTGAGATGAACTTCAGGTTCAGGTACCCGAAAACCGACAGAAGCAGCACCGGGGAAAAAACGAGCAGTCCCACGTTGGGAGCCATTAATAATCCCATAAAATTCCCGAGACTGTCAAACCCAAATGAGAAAAAACCAAGGTTTTCCCGGTAGCCACCAAACACGTTGCCGAAGATCGACAGGTTGTACACCAGGAATGGCATGCCGGCGGCCGCCGCCGATATCGCATAGGCCGGCAGGTTTTTTCTTTCATACCAGACAACGTACCCGATAAGGGGGAGAAGAAGGATCGCATCGGGAGGGCGGTTGAACAGGAACAGGCCGGTGAGGAGACCCAGAAAAATGATGGTGGTCCGCGATCGTTCCCGTTCGTTTTTGATCACGAGGTAGATCATGAGGATGAGCAGTAATTCAACGGTGCCGTGCTGCCAGAGTGCTTGGCTGCTCACCGACCACGTGCTGGTGGCAAATGCATAGATAAGTGCGGTAGCTAGAGCAATTTTTTGAGGGAATAATTCCTTTCCCGCAAGGTACACGAAAACACAGGAGAGAGCTGCAATGATCGCGGCAGATGTTTTTGCCAGGATCAGGATGCTCGTCGAATCAAAGGGTATCTGAAAAACACTATAGAGCAGGTATGAAAGGATATACACCGGTGTGACCAGGACGGGCGTGACGATGGGAAAGAGCGAGACGTAATGGCCGTTTACGAGCGGGAATGCATACGCCACATTGGGACCAAGACCTGCCCCGACAAAGGCATCAAAATACACGGTCTGGTGGAGAAGAAGGGCAAGCGGGAGAAATGCCGCAGGATTGGTATCCCCGCTCATCGTCATCCGGGAAACGGTATTGTACACAATAAAAACCAGGAGAAAAAGGATCAGAAAATCAAATCTCAGCGCAAGATTTCGCAGACGATCCAGAAGCAACGGGGCACTATCCGTCAAAGGCGCGCTTTTTTTCCGGTCTCTCTTTTTTTCCTTCATCGCCGTATCCTTGTACCGGCCGGACCGGTATTCACTGGTATAAAATAAAGAGGCACTCTCAGATATAAAAAAAGAGATGGCTCGTTTCCTTTCTGTACACCCGCATTGGTTACCGGTTACCTCGTCCTACGCCCAGAGGAAAAGTGTCCGGGGATCGCCGCAGGCAGTCATGGCCGGGCCGGTTATCGCCAGACATCCGGCCGGGCGCATCCATGCACATGGCGTATACCCTGCCGTATATCGGTATTCGGGCGATCCGTTCACGTCTTTTCCTTCAGATTCACCCCATAACCGCATTGCATGACCTGCATGAGCACCGGAGAGCATGGAGCCGTCAAATCCCTGATGATAATGCCTGCCGGTCCCGAATGATCTGTGACAACCGCCGCAGGTTCCGGTCAAGATATGCCATATCCTTTTCTGACAGGTCTTTATCAGCACCGGTAAGATCGGGCTGGATCCCAAGCAGGGTAACCCCCGCCCCGGACTCCCGTTCAACATAGTCCATGACAACTGAGAGCGGGAGGATGTGCGTTGATATAAGGCTGGCATGGATCCGTTCTGGTTCGATAACGGCAATAGTGCCAGGTCTTGCTCCCGTATCAGCAGCGTCGAGGAAAAGTACATGTCCCGGCTGGTACCTGCGGAGGGGACCGGTGACACTCTCCGGAACAGTCCCGGCCAGAAAAACTTCAACGCCGGAAAGGTGTTGCTGTTCGATCTCCCGTGCTATGTACATGCCAAGGCGATCGGAAGGGATGAATTCGTCCCCAATGCCGACAATCGCAAGCCTGCGGGCGTTCTTTATCCTGCGCTGCAGGGCATCACAGAACGGATCCATAATCATCTTCAGGTTACCGTGACTTCCCTGTCCGTACCCGAACTTGACAGTTCATGCTTCAGGGTGATCGCACCGGTCGGGCAGTGCCGCTCGCAGAGAGCGCAGCGGATGCACTTGTACAGTTTTACCTGTGGCCGCTTTTTCCGGGCAAGGTTCTTTCCCTTGAATTCAACATCGCGGGGGCCGTCGATCATGGTGATCACCTGCGCCGGGCAGACAAGGGAGCATTTCGAGCATCCAATGCATTTGTCATCGCTAATCGAAACTCTCCCGCGGAATGTATCCGGGACCGGCACTATATCCCGGGGATAGAGGATTGTGACCGGCCGTGAAAGGAGGTTTTCTATCATCTCCCGAAGAACGCTCATGGGATCACCCAGAGATAGTTAATGACAAGCACGATTCCGACCTGCACCAGCGCCGCGCTGGCAATGTATTTCCAGCCGATGTCGTTGAGCTGGTCGATGCGGAGACGGCCGGTCGCCACCTTGATCGAGGACAGGATGAGGAGGACCGCAAGGGTCTTGACAAAGAAGAGACTAAACCCAACAGCCCCGTTCAGCCATGGGGGAGAGAGCGTCCAAGGGATCAGGGGACCGCCAAGGAACAGTGCGGCGATCAGGGCACTGCCTACCACCAGGGACAGCTCGGTGGTGAGGTGCATGAAGGCGAGCCTGCGCCCGGTCAGCTCGGTCCAGGGCCCGGCAACGATCTCGGTATCTGCCTCGGGAATGTCGAAGGGCGTTCTCTCCAGTTTCGCCTGGAGCCCCACCAGTGCGACGATAAAACCAATGGGCTGCAAAAAAACGATCCAGAAGTTATGCTGCTGCCAGAGAACAATCTCCGAGATCGACCAGCTGCCAGCCATGATGGCTGGTGTGAGGAGTGCAAGGAAGAATGGCACCTCGTAAATGAAGAGCTGCGTGACTGCCCGGATCCCGCCGATGGCGGAGAATATGTTGCGGGAGAGCCAGCCCAGCAGGAAGAGAGCTATCGTCGGGAGGGCTATGAGGTAGAGGACCATGACAAGGTCTCCCGGAAATGCGAGCGGACTGTACCCGATAACCGGCACATAGAGGAATGCAGTCATGACTGCCGCAAGAGCAACGACAGGAATTGCATCAAAGAGCTTCCAGTCCACGCCGTCCGGGTTGATCACTTCCTTGCCCAGCATCTTGATCAGGTCAGCAAACGGCTGGTAGAGCGGGGGTCCGACCCGCTGCTGCATCCGGGCTACAATCTTCCGGTCCAGGTAGGCAAAGAAGAGCGCGTACACAACCAGGAAGAAAAACCCCGGAAACACGAAGATATAGAGGAAGATAACCACGGGATCGGTCATCGTTTATCCTTATCCTTCCCGCCGGGAAAACTCCTTTTATCAGGAGCCGGAGCAGAGCTCACCACAACCCTCCCCCCGCCGGTGTTGTTTACCGCAACCATGCGGGATGTGCACGAGAGGCAGGGATCGATAGCTGCAACAATCACCGGTATATCTGCTATATTCTGGTTGACGAGGCAGTTTGCCACCGAGGTCCAGTTTGCGAGCGTCGGCGTACGGATATCAACCCGCTCGACCTTGTCGGTTCCATTCGTCCGGATATAGTGAGCCAGCTCCCCCCGGGGTGCTTCGTATCGTGATAAGATCTCGCCTTTTGGCGCATTTTTTGGCGTATCAACCCGTATCGATCCTTCCGGGATATTTTCCAGACAGTACCTGACAATCTGCGTGCTCTCCCACAGCTCCCCGATACGAACACGCGTGCGGCCGTATACATCCCCGTGAGTATCCGTGACAACGTTCCAGGGAACCTCTGCATAGGCAAGATACGGATCATCCCTGCGAACATCATAGTCCACCCCGCTTGCGCGTGCTGTCGGACCGACCGCTCCGAACTTCAGGGCCTCCTCTTTAGTCATCGTACCGACACCCCGGAACCGGATCAGCAGGGTCTTCTGGCTGTTTGCCATCTCCCTATACTTTTTAATCCGTTCCTCGAGATAGGGAAGCCTCGAAAGGGCGGCCCCGATCTGGGCCCGGGTCAGGTCCCTGCGAACACCCCCGATCTCGTTCATCCCGTAGTGTACCCGGTTCCCGCTCATCTCCTCAAGGGTGTCCTGTACCGCTTCACGGTCACGCCACGTCCACATGAAGAGGGTATTGAACCCTATTTCGTGTGCTGCAACCCCCAGCCAGAGAAGATGGCTGTGCATCCGCTCGAGCTCGCCAATGATGGTGCGGATATACTGGGCCCGCGGGGGAATTTCGAGCCCCATGATCTCCTCGATCCCCTTGGCAAAGACGGTGGCATGGGAATGCGAACAGATGCCGCAGACCCGCTCAAGAAGCGGGAGAACCTGGATGAAATTCCGCTGTTCGGCAGCCTTTTCAATGCCCCGGTGGTTATACGAGAGGTTGAGTTCCAGGCGGACGATCTTTTCCCCGTCAGCGATAACCCGGAAATTCACCGGTTCCTTGAGGGCGGGGTGCTGAGGGCCGATGGGTACGACAACTTCAGGCATCTAAATCCTCTCCACGTTGATTCCCCCATAGAAGACATCGGGATTTGGCTTCCAGTCCTTGCGCAGCGGAAATTCATTTTCGGGCCAGTCCTCGTTCAGGAGGATCTTTTTTAAGTCGGGATGTCCCGCGAAGGTAATACCAAAGAGGTCGTGGATCTGCCGCTCGTAGATCCCGGCAGGGGGGAGCAGGTCCGATACCGTTGCCGTTACCGGTTTGTCGCGGGGGAGATCGATGGAGAGAGAGATGATGATGCGGTGAGGTCCGATCAGGTGGTACAACAGTTCAAAAGTTTCGCCATTGTCAACGGTACTGATAGTGATCAGGCGGTCAAATCCCAGCATCGCCTGCGAGGTCGTTATTGCGTCGTGAATCTTCGCAGGAACGGTTTTTATCCTGATGCGGTTTCTCCGGACCTGCTCAGCAGTCCCGAATTCCTTCATCCTTTCTCGTATTGTTTCAACAGTAACCGGGCGGGTCATGATATCACCTTGCAGCTTTTTTCTTCTGTATCCGCACCCGTTGCGAGCTTTTTCTGTCGCCATTCCTTTCCGCCATGGGTTGCATCCTCACGAAGCAGGGCCAGGCAGCTCATGACCGCATTGATGATCTCATCCGGACGGGGCGGGCAGCCCGCAACATAGATATCAACCGGGACAACGCGATCAACGCTGTCCATCATATGGTACAGGCCGTGGAATACCCCGCCAGACGCGCCACAGGCACCCATCGCGATCACATATTTCGGTTCCGGTATCTGTTCCCAGACCCGGCGCAGGCGGGATGCCTGCTTCAGGGTAACGTGGCCGGTAACAATCAGGATGTCTGCGTGACGGGGCGAGCCCTTGACAAGGATCCCGAAACGCTCGACATCAAAGCGGGGCATCAGGCAGGCAATGATCTCAATATCACAGGCATTGCAGGCCCCGCTGTTATAGACCGTGATCCACGGGGATTTGGCTCGCGCCCAGTTCACGAGCCGCTGGCTTATGCCGGTTTCCACGACTGCCATGGTTAATCATCACCACTATTCACGGATATTAATCCATTGATCGGAACAGTTCCCTCGCTCGCCCACGACGATCGTGATGCATTATATCGAACCAGCCGACAGGGAACACAGACAGCCCTGCACACCAGTTTCCTCATTGCTCCCACCTCAAAATCATAATTGCGATGGCGATGATGGCCAGGTACCCAAGGGGCCCCCAGAGGGGGGCATCGGGCGGGGCGGTTGCAAGCACCAGTGCAGCTACGTGGATCACCGTGAAGAACAGGGCTACGTAGAAGAAATGGTACCCGGGCTGCCATACATGGGCCTCGGCGACTTCACCACCAACGTAAGGCATGGTTTTGTTGACGGAGTGAGTAAAGGCCGGCGCAATGGTGCGGGACCACGCATAGATCAGGTAACCAATGCCGAGTGCACATGCCATGATGATGACCGGGGACGTCAGGAGATCCCACGACTCCATTTACAACCCCCCTCCGATGAAGATCTGCCGGGCGGCACGGGAGATCCAGTCAAACGATTCCGGGAAAAGGCCGAGATAGACTGTTACGAGTGCCAGAAACAGCACCGCGGAAACGACCGACTTGGGTAGCGGCTTTGGGTTCACCGGACACACGGTCTTGTCCGTGCCACAGAAGAGAAGGGTGGATATGACCGGGATATAGTAACCAAGGGAGAGAGCGCTGTTCAGGGCGAGGATCAGGGCAAGGACAACCCCGCTCATCATGGAGGTTGACATACCTGCCTGCTCAAGGAGCAGTTTGCCGAGGAAACCTGACGTGAAGGGTACGCCGATAAGTCCGAAGATGAATACGATCATGGACAATCCCAGGAGCGGGTGGCGTGCGCCAAGCCCCGCCATCCCTGCTACCTTGAAGGATCCTGAATCACGTGCAAAGGCATCGGTTGCAAAAAACGCACCGGATTTCATCATGGCATATGCAATGGCATAATAGAGACCTGCGGTAAAACCGAGGGGCAGGTGATAGATGAGGCCGATCCCGAATCCCAGCAGGATATATCCCATCTGGGCAATGCTTGAGTAAGAGAGGATATACCGGAGGTCCGTCAGGTTAAGAGCGAGAAGGTTGCCGGCGGTCATCGTGACAACCGCAAAAAATGTTATAACAATGCCAAGGGTCCATGGCAGCGTTCCTTCGGCCGGGAGGGCCGAGAGCGACAGAATCATCGCGATAAGGACACCGATTTTTGTCGGGCCTACCATGATCGCGGTGACTCCCACCGGTGCCCGGGCATATGCATCCGGCAGCCAGGTATGGAGGGGCACCATTCCGAGTTTCACGCCATATCCGAGCAGGATGAGGAGGGCTGCGAAAAAGACGATGCGGAGGTCTGCACCGGCAAGGGCAGCAGGAAGCAGGGATATGCTCAGGGTATGTCCTTCCAGATACAGGAGAGCAACGCCAAGAAGTGCAGTCAGGGTACCCGTAACGCCCTGAAGCAGGTATTTCATTGCTGCCGACAGGGCAGCGGGATCTGTCTGGTACCGGTACGCACAGAGGGCATAGATCGGGATTGCGGACAGTTCAACAAGGACAAAGATGGTGAAGAGATCCGTGGCGAACCCGACAGCCATGGCTCCGGCAAGGGCAAGGAGGAAGAGCGGGTAATAGAACTGGACCGGGCCTTTAGGATCAAGAGTCCCTGCAGATGCCCAGGCTGCAACGGCTCCGATGCCGGTTACAAGAAGACCACCGGTAAGCCCGATATAGGAGATCGTTGGGTAGTCCTCATGCTGAAAGAGGACGGCCATCAGAAGACAGAAGACTGCAAGCAGGACGAAGCCGGTCAGGGTTCCGCACCAGTGGCGGAGGTCTGGAGGGATGACTTTTGTGAGGAAATACATCCCGATACCGCAGAGAGCGATAAAAAAGGGCATAAACCCGGCAATATCAACCGGGTTCATAACCCGGCCCCCAGGATAACGATGGTTACCAGTGCAACGAGAATCCCGACGAACATCGCAATGTTCCAGTTCGCATCGCGGTTTTCCATCCCCATGACAACCATCCCGGCATCGAAGAGCAGCCGGGTCCCCGCGATTGCATACGCGTAGATTATCCGGAACAGTTCCTGAAGCCCGCGGGCGACGAGGCAGATGCCGTGGCATGCCCTGACATAGAGGATATCGAAGTCCCGCTGGGGTACGTCATGGGGTTCAAGGACCTTCTTCCCAACCGTGAAAAAGAACAGCGCCGCAGCCCCGAGGACCAGCAGAGCACTTATGACGTGTGCAGAATCATACGCCACATAGCTGGTCGTATAGGGCAGAAGTGCGTACAGAAGTGACGGGTAAACACCGATAATGATGCACAGAGCGGCAGCTCCCAGCATGCCGGCCTGCATCAGGAGCGGCGGATCA
>JBAVWM010000288.1:0-14195 GCA_049697815.1 Methanoregula sp.
GTACCCGCACCGGTTCCGGCAGACCGTGGTGAGCGGGAGAAAAAGGTTTTTTGAGAACGTGACAGGCCTGTCCTGCATGAGAAGAGATGATCGTCTTCTCTCATGAATGTTGACCCCGCGTGGACCGGCATCACAGGAAAGCCGGACGATACCCCTCAATGGAGCGCGCCGTTCACAGGTGTGGTTACCGGAACCGGACAGCATCCGGTGTTGCTGTATTCAGAGCGGCGTCCCTGTTCCGGCCCGGGCTGCGCAGTCCTCTGCCCGATACCGGGCGGAGGGATTATTGTTCCGGAACATCCCACTACGTGCATAATGCGGGAGATCGTCCGTCAGCTCATCCACCTCTGTTTCGGCCTTGGCATCGCCGCGATGGTTCTCTTCCTGGACCACGCCGTTGTTATCGCGGTCCTTGCCGGAGGCCTCCTGATCGGGGTTGTCCTTATCGATCTCATCCTCCGCGGATATCGGGTCCCGGTCATCTCCCCGCTCGTGCAGTACGGCGACCGGTCTGATCCTCTCCCGGGGAAAGGGGCGTTCTTCTTCGCGGTGAGCGCCCTTGCCTGTATCATCCTGTTTCCGGTCACGATTGTCGTACCGGCTCTCGTCGCCCTCTCCGTCCTCGACAGCGTCACTACGCTTGCCGGCATACGGTTTGGCAGGCACCGCATCTCCAACGGGAAGTCCTGGGAGGGGACCCTCTCCGGCATTGCCGTGACCGTCCCGGCCCTCCTGCCCTTCCTCACCCTTCCCGGTGCGGTGGCGGCATCCGTTGTTGCGGGAATCATCGAACTTCTTTCTCCCGTTGACGATAACCTCCTGATACCTGTGGGCGTCTGCATTCTCCTCACGCTGGTGCCCGCACTGGTCTGAACCGATAGCCGTGACGGTAGTATTACAAAGATCAGGGGAGATATCTGGTCTCATCTGTCGTTTCGTTCAATCTGTCCGTTTATGTGTGTCCCCCCGCTCTCCCCCGGAGGGGAGGCACCCCGGGGGGAGCATCTCCCGGATGCCCATGAATGTTCCCACGGTACCCCTTCAGGAGGAAATCCTCCTTTACCGGGTTTTTCGCTAACCTTCCGGGTGATTATCGCATAACGGGGGCTGCCACAGCGGCAGGGAGGAACGCAACAATTGCCCCGGGAGATCGGATCGAAGAACCTGCAAGGAGTCTTCTCCTGCCCGCGCTTCCCTTCAGGAACAGCAGTCTCCCCAGCACGAGCAAAATGAGATTTCTTTGATGAGTTCTCAAGAGCATGAAAAAGGAATGTGCATGATTTACTGCACGGCCTGCTGTGCCTGCTGCATCTTCTCCGGGTCGATCGCAACACAGATATCAACCTCTTTCTGGTTCGGGTTCGTGAACCGCTTGTCGTACACCTCGAAATCGAAGGTGTACGTCCGGGGAAGATCGGATAACCAGACCATGCTCCAGACGGCGAGGATCTCGTCCGGCATCTGCCCTTTTGCCGTGAAGACCGCGTAGGTCTGGGCAGGGATCTTTCTTAACTCCATGCCTTCGGGAACGGTCCCGGTCCGGGTCACCCCGCACCCGATCAGGTACGAGTACTCTTTCCGCCAGTCGCTCTCGTAATCCGAGTATACGGCATACATCGTGGGCGGCAGGGAGCGGTTCTTGATCTTTGCAGATGCATTTGTCTGCAGGAACATTGCCCATGCCGCCATCATGTCCGTTGTGCTCCTGCCGTCTGCGTTGGAGGTGCGCCGGGAAATCCCGATGACGGTCTTTGCCGGGATCTTTCTTATCGTAAAAGGGATATCGATATTGAACATTCCGGAACTCTCAGCGGCTGGGCAATTAAACCGTATGATTCCCGCGTCTCATCGGATCAGCACCTTTTTTTCATCACCCGGCATACCCCGGTATACCATGTGTCCACCGGCTCTCATCCCGTACAAGCCCAGAAACCCGAAGACCCGGCTCTCCGCCCTGCTCAGCCAGGAAGAGCGGGAGCAGTTCGCTGCTGCGATGCTCGAGGATGTCAAAGTTGCCGTAAAGGACGCGATGTGCAGCCCGGTCCTTGTGTGCTCCGAGCTTTTTGATTCCGAGGACGTTTTGGTCACCATCACCGATACCGACCTGAACGGGACATTAAACGCCATCCTCCCCCAGAATGTCGGCCCCACCCTGATCATCATGGCGGATCTCCCCCTTGCCGATACGGCGTCCATACGCCGGATGATATCGACGGAGAAGGATGTAGCAATAGCGCCCGGGCGCGGGGGCGGGACGAACGCAATCTTCATGAAGGAACCCCAGAAGTTCCATGTCGATTATTACGGCACGAGTTTTTTAAAGCACCTGAAGATCGCAGCAGACGCCGGCCTGAGCGTTGACGTGATCGACTCTTTCCGGCTCCATACCGACATCGATGAACCCTGGGACCTCGCGGAGCTGCTTATCCACGGGACGGGGAAGAGCAGGGCATATCTCGAAGAGCTGGGTTTTGTCCTTTCTGCCGAGAAAGGCCGCGTGGGAGTTGAGCGAAGGCGATAGGTGTATCATCCGTCTGGAGAGGCATGGTATGAGCGGTCAGTTGGGGGATTCTCTGATAGAGCTCCTGTATGATTCGAAACCCGATGTCAACAGGATCATTGATACGTTTGTTTCCGGGTTTAATGCGGTGTACGGCAATCCCGCGGCTGTCCGCTGGGATATCTCAAAGGAGGACTGGCAGCGGTATGAGTTCCTCGGTGACCGCGTCCTGAACCTTATCGTTGCCCGGTTCCTTTTTTCCTGGCGGGAAGCTTCTCTGAATGAAGGGGAGATGACCCGGATCCTGGGCAGTGCGGTCTCGAACCGGGCGCTCGATGCCCTTTCCCGCACGTACGACAAGGCGGTGTTCACCCGCCTGATCCCGCAGTCGATCGGGGAGCAGGGAACCTACGGAGAGCGGATCACGGGAGGAGCGTTCGAGGCATTTATCGGGGCACTGTACTGGGAGGTCGGGCTGGACGCCGTGACGTTCTTTGTCACGACTGTCATGAGGGACATCATCGATGGGTATAATCCCCGCGGGAACGCCATCGGGCTCTTGCAGGAATATTTCCAGAAACGGGGCGAACACCTGCCTGTCTATCAGGAGACCTCCCGGACCGGCCCGGATCACCGGCCGCATTTCTCCGTCAGGGTACGCATTGCGGATGGCAGGACATTCGACGGTTCCGGGACAACGCTTCCGGATGCCCGACGCGATGCTGCACAGAAAGCACTGGACCGTATCGGGAGAGACTGATGATGCTGTGCCCGCGGATCCTGGCCTTGGGACCACGGTGTTCATGGAGTCACTCCCGCTGAAGAACATCTGCGTGAGACTGGAGAGGAGGAACATTAATGCTCGGACGGTTTTTTTGCTCTCTGGAGAAAACCTGTTTGATTTGATATAATGCCCCCCTCTTGCGCCAAGTTGTCCCCCGTAGGGGGATGGGACGCATTGATGAGAGAGCGATTCGAATTATCTGAAAATTCTCAAGGATTTACTTACAGGTGATACATCACAATCTCCAGAGGGGGATGCCGCAGCGGCGGGGGCACGCTTGCATGCCCCCAGGAGCGTCAAAATTTTTTGGAGGATTTCCCATGAAAATTGAATTAAACAGATGTGATCAATGGGTTGTTCATACCACCTTAATTATCTGCGATGAACGCCGCCGCACCTCAAAGGGGCGCCCCCGCGGCGGATCAGTGACCATACGTTCATTTGAAAAAAAATCGCACTGCCCACCGTGCCGTACAGAGGCCCTGAGGCGGGAAGCCCTCATAAAAATTTTTACCATTTTCATGGTTCGGGTGCGAGCACTTTGCTCATGTGTGTTTCTCCAGAGCAGTTTTTTTTAACAAGGCAATAGGGATTCTGGAGGGATGATGCTGGAATGGGTCTGCCCCCGCTGTTTGACAGGGCCACCCACTTGGAGGGGTGGCCTTTTTTTTGGAGTGCCGGTATCCGGGGTCATGTTCTCCGGCTGAAATGGGGTGTCCGTGGTATTCACCGGTTATGGAACCAGATAGGGAAACCTGCCGGATGAGGGCTGGTTCCGGAGATATGTGAGAGATTTCACGGGAATCTTACGTAAAATGGATACTTGAGTATTGAAAATTTTTCCGGGAACGTCATGGGCACCGGAGCTTTCCTGCTAGCTATGGCATAGAGTACTTCTATGTGCGGCTCTTCGCAAAAACGCCCATAAAAAGACAATCGTCTGCAGCGATGGATTCAATGCCCGTTATGTCCGTTATCGGGAGCCCGATCCCCCGGATCACCGCGGCAGGAGTGCACTCATCCGCTTCGCCCATAACCAGCTCTGCCGCAGATGCAATATTGTCCGCCACCGCCCGTTTCGTCACCTCGAGTTTCCTGCCGAACAGGTCTCTCCTGCCCCGGTCATCGATCACGGACGGGATACCGGCACAGCCGATGGCAACACCGCTGCACCCGAGGCGCATTGCGTGCGTGCGGCTGTCGGCGATGATCACGCCTATCCTTGCCCCCGTTGCCCGCTCTATGGCCTGTTTGATCGTGCGGGCACTGGCATCCGGATCCGCAGGGAGCGGGGTCACGCAGCCCGTCGGCGCATTGGAAGCATCCACACCGGCATTGGGGAGAAGTGTCCCGCCTTTCATGCAGAGCAGGAAGCCGGGTATCCCCCCGACTATTGAGTCGCTCTCCCGGAGCACGACCTCGGCAACAGCAGGGTCCATCCGGTATTGTTCGGCCAGTCTCCGTGCATGGGCCGAAGGCGTGATCTCAGAGAGCCGGATCACATTGCCTTCCGAAGTAGCTACCGCCGTCTCGGCAAGGACAAGGATATCCCCGTCACGAAACCCGCCGCAGCTCTTCCCTGCTGCAGCAATCACCCGTTCGGCAATGGGGTCGCCGATCCGGATGATATCCGTCGGGAGCCCGTGGACGGTAAACGAACCATTCATCGCCGTTTCACCAGTCGCTCGAAGACGCGGACGGTATCGACAGTCTCCTGTACGTCATGCGTCCGCACGAGAGCGGCGCCTTTCTGGAGCAGGGTCATGGTGACGGCAAGGCTGCCGGAGAGGCGGTCCTGCGGTTCTTTGCCGAGCAGGTTGCCGATGAAACTCTTCCGGGAGACCGCGGCAAGGAGCGGGCGGTCGTACCGGAGGAACTCCCCGAAGCGGCGGCAGAGTTCCCAGTCATCCTCAACCGACCGGAAAGGGGTCCACAGGCCGATACCGGGATCGAGAACATAGTTGTCGATGCCCGCGGCCTCACAGCGCTGCATCACGGTGGCAAGCGCCGTATGGGTAGCCTCAACGCCCACGGCATCG
This sequence comes from Methanoregula sp., assembly GCA_049697815.1. Lineage (GTDB taxonomy): Archaea > Halobacteriota > Methanomicrobia > Methanomicrobiales > Methanospirillaceae > Methanoregula. The sequence goes on from JBAVWM010000288.1 coordinate 5,324, forward strand.
CCCGGCTGGTAACCCGTTGCCATCACGATCGCGGGCAGGCCGGCGTCTGCAACCCGCCTGACATAGGCAGGCGAGCAGAACCCGGCGATATCGTTGACCGCATGGATCTCGTGCTTCATGCAGACATCCAGTACCCACGGGTTCATGGTGTCGACCGATATGGTGAACCCGGTTCCGTCAAGTTCCCGGAGCGCCTCATCGATACGTTCTGCCTCCTGCGTCCCGCTGATGGCCTGGGTATTGGGGGCGGTGCTCCGGGCACCGAGATCGAGAATATCGGCACCTGCTTCCACCATCTCCACGGCCTTTGCATGGATCTCCTTGGTCGGGATGAACGAGTCCATGTAAAAGGACTCGGGAGAGCAGTTGATGACGCCCATCACGCGGACAGGGGCGTTGCCCCCGATATCCGTCTTGTTTATCCGGCACTGCCGCATGCTCTCACCTTTGCAGCCCGGAACGTGTTCTCCATTAAGGTGGCAATCGTCATCGGGCCGACCCCTCCGGGGACGGGTGTGATGGCCGAAGCGATATCAACGACTGCGCCAAAGTCCACGTCGCCCACCAGGTTCCCGTCCAGCTGGTTGATACCCACATCGATCACAACCGCGCCCGGCTTCACCATCCCGGGCTGGATGAAATGCGCCCTGCCTGTGGCAGAGACGAGGATATCAGCCCGTTTCAGTTCATCGTTGATGTTCCTCGTCTTACTGTGGCAGAGCGTGACAGTGGCATCTGCGTTCAGGAGGAGGGCTGCCATAGGCCGGCCTACGTCGATACTTCTCCCCGCGATGACTGCCCGGGCACCGGCAACCGGGATTTTATACTCTGCAAGAAGGGTCATGATGCCGGTCGGGGTACAGGGAGTGAACCGGGGTCTGCCCGAGAAGAGGAGGCCGAGGTTCTCGGGATGGAACCCGTCCACGTCCTTTGCCGGGCTCACCGCTGCAATCACCCGCTCGGTGTCCACCTGCTCCGGGAGGGGGAGCTGGACGAGGATCCCGTCGATCTCCGGGTCCGCGTTCAGCCGCATGACCTTCTCCAGCACGTCCGCTGTTGTCGTGTCGCCGCACAGTTCGACCCCGACAGAGCCGATCCCCACGCGTTCGCATGCCCGGTGTTTCATGCGCACGTACATCTTTGATGCCGGATCGTTCCCTGCGATGACCGTGGCAAGGCGGGGGGAGAGACCAGCATCGCTGATCTGCTCCTTGACGAGCTCGAGGCGCTTCTCCGAGCATTTTTTACCGTCGAGGATCGTGGTCATGGACGTACCCGGTTATTCGGGATAGAGCGTGAATCCGGATGACAGGGCAACGACTTTGCCGTGCACGTCTTTGATAGTCTTCTCGTTCCTGCTATCCTTGATCACGCTGGCGATCCAGGTACCAATGAGGCGCATCTCGGCCTCCTTCATGCCCCGGGAGGTGACGGCGGGTGTACCGATGCGAAGGCCGCTGGTCACGAACGGGCTCTTGGTCTCGTTCGGGATGGTATTCTTATTGACCGTGATTGCGGCCCTGCCCAGTGCAGTCTCTGCCTCGAGACCGGTGATACCCTGGTCCGTGAGGTCGAGGAGCATGAGGTGGTTATCGGTACCGCCCGAGACGAGCCGGAGACCATTATTCATCAGGGTCTCGGCAAGGACCTTTGCATTCCTGATGATCTGCTTATTGTATTCCTTAAACGAGGGCCTGAGTGCTTCCTCGAAACAGACCGCTTTTGCCGTGATCGTGTGCATCAGGGGGCCTCCCTGCATGCCGGGGAAGACTGCCTTGTCGATGGCCTGCCCGAGATCTGCATTGCACATGATGGCGCCGCCGCGGGGCCCGCGGAGGGTCTTGTGGGTGGTGGTGGTGGTGAAGGTGGTCACGCCGACCGATGTCGGGTGGAGGCCGGTGGCGACGAGGCCGGCGATATGAGCGATGTCTGCCATACAGGAGGCACCGACGTCGTCTGCGATTTCCTGGAATGCCGCAAAATCGATAGTACGGGGGTACGCTGAGGCCCCGCAGACTATGATCTGGGGCTTCTCCCTCTTTGCCATCTCCGCGACTGCGCCATAGTCGAGCATCTCGGTCTTTTCGTCAACGCCGTATTGCGCCACCTGGTAGAATTTCCCGGTAAAGCTGACCGGAGAACCATGAGAAAGGTGGCCGCCCTGGTTCAGCTTCATACTGAGTATTTTCTCTCCCAGTTTTATGGAGGCAAAATAGACCGCCATATTCGCCTGGGTGCCCGAGTGGGGCTGAACATTGGCATGCTCTGCCCCGAAGAGCTTCTTGAGCCGGTCGCGGGCCAGGTTCTCGGCCATATCGTGGAACTCGCAGCCGCCATAGTACCGCTTGCCGGGATAGCCTTCGGCATATTTATTGGTCATGATCGATCCCATGGCTTCGAGTACTGCACGGGAAACGACGTTCTCTGAAGCGATCAGCTCCAGGCCATTGACCTGCCGGAGCCGCTCCTTCTCGATGATATCTGCAATTGCCGGATCCGTTTTTGACAGATATGACATATGGAGAAGGGTTCGCTCGGATCAGGTAATACTCTTTCTTATCCGGGAGGTCCGTCAGGCTCGGGAGGAGGAGAATTCATCAGATACAACAGCATCGATGGTGGATTTATAGACTATTATCTGTTCGGGATTTTTTATAAGGAGAAAGCAATCCATTATATTCTACGCATAATGGGGTAATTCTTACCATCAGTTCTAAAAAACCCAGAAGAATAGTGATAGAAAAATTCTTATGTTTCCATTGTAAGTAAGCACATTGTAAGCAAGGAGTGGTGATGCAAAATGGCAGAACCTAAAGGATTTGCCTCATTGAAGGCTTTTGTTGAGTCGGTCCAGTCCGTGAAGCCCAAGGCGTTCCTGGCAAAACCAGGAAGTAAAGTGGCTGACGAAGGCGCTTTTGCGGATATGCAGGCTCACATTCTCAGTCTCTACGAGAAGACGGAAGCTGTGCACAGTTTCATGGATGAAAGTGGTGCAGTGTACGATTGTATTCCGATAGAGCAGCAGCCATCTTTGAAGGGAGTGAAGGGACGCGTTCCTGTCGCCCCCGACGCTCCGCAGATTGAACCGGTCAAGGGTCCGAAAGCTAAATATGAAGACATCCTGGCCGTTTCGCCGCTTGGTCCTGGCAAGAAGGATCGGTTCGGAAACGTGATGCACTGCCCGGAAGGTTCGATTCCCCTGCGGCGGGTGACTATGGAGGACCTCTCAAGGTTCGCAACCTTACGGGATTTCTTCCGGAAGGGGCCGGGGAGTGCGGGTCGCCCTCCCCGGGAAGGTGAGTCAACGAAGGTTCCGGCAACCCACCGTTGGGCTCATGCATATCAGAACGTGAGTAACGGCGGCGGACACAGCTTCCTGAGCATGTGGGACCCACCGATCGGTGCCAATCAGATCTTCTCGCTGGATCAGCACTGGTATACTGGTGGAAGCGGTGCGAAGCTGCAGACCCTCGAATGCGGGTGGCAGGTCTATCCGGCCCTGTACGGTGACACGAAGCCGCATCTTTTCACGTACTGGACGGCCGATGATTACAATGCAACCGGCTGTTACAACCTGACCTGTAAGGCGTTTGTCCAGACCAGCAGTACCTTCGCCCCAGGCATGGCCGTTGGTCCTATCAGCGTGGTCGGGGGACCGCAGTATGTCATGGAGCTGGCCTTCTGGCACACCGGCGGGCGCTGGTGGTTGTATTACAATGGGACATCGGGAAGCAATGCCATCGGCTACTACCCCGACACGCTCTACAAGGGTGGTGCACTTGCGGGGAACGCCAGCGAGATCGATTTCGGCGGCGAAACCGTAGGAACGACCAGTTTCCCGCCCATGGGCAGCGGTCACTTTGCGAACGAGGGGTGGCAGAAGGCTGCCTATATGCGGACCATCGGCTACTATAAACCGGCGGGTGGGGCTATGGTCAATGCCAGCCTGACGCCTTCAGCGGGATGGCCAAAATGCTATACAGCGAAGGTCCAGATGTTTGGCTCACCGTGGCTTGAGACGCTGTGGTACGGAGGCCCGGGCGGAAACTGCTAGGTCTTTGATACGCGAAAAATATTCCAGAGTACTTTACACCGGGAGGGCAGCTTCGTAATTTGCTGCCCTCCCGTTCATTTTTTTATATTTTTGCTGAATATCTCCCTGGATGAAAGTCAGAGTCCCCAGCTGAAGATGAAAAGGCACTATACCTCCCCGTTTTGGATAAAAAACCAAAATACCTCCATAGGATGCGATTACAAGAAAATCTCTCATAAAAAAAGGACATTGGAACTACCCTTCCAAGTATCCTATTGGTTTCCTCTCCTGAAGATTTCCCTGATAAGAAAATACGATATGAATATACCGAACCTGAACGTATGCGGAATACAACAGTTCATTTGAAATCTCGGAATGGATATGCAGGAAGCACTATCGATAAGAAATCACCGCTACGAATCCCGACCCCGAAGCGAAAAAAACCACTCATGAACGTTAACCTGAACAAGGGTTAACATAATCAAGCGCGGAAAGTGAGTACCCACACGGGTTGTCGTGTTTCATCGTGCCAGACACCCCCCTGAACAGATTGTCGCAAAAAAAGCTTGCTTAAAAGAGCATTCAACCATTCTATCCAGCCAGGAGACAGAGAGCCCGGATTTCCACCGTACACTCCGATTGAAGGTCTCCATAAAAATATAAGGCCCAACTTCTGATTCCCCATTACAAGAGTCAGAGATCCTCAAGAGACCTCCTCAACCACCCTGACGATCCTTATGGACCTGACCGGAGGCATCAATAAAGAATGGAATACGAGGAAACCTATCACGGACAACGCATCATGGTAACCACACTTCAGCAACCAGAAGGCACCTGGAAGTCGAAGGCCGAGTTACTGGAATCCGGAAAGAGAATCCTTCTCGGGAAGACCCCGGACGACGGGTATTTATCTGAAGAGGAAGCCAGGCGCGCAGCCCTGTCGGTTGCAGCGGGCGCCATCGACCGAACCCGAATCTCAAAAGGCAAGCCGTAAGGTACCACGGTTCCACGGCCGTTTCACCAGAGCGAGATGAGGCGTACCTTGGATCTTTTTAGTCAATAAGGCCCTGTTTTTCCTCTGAAAAATAATTTCTCCGGAGCCCATATTTCATCAACTATCGGAAGTGCCACAGGGCCAACAGCGGCACAGCCCATACAGCCCTTTCCCTCACCGTGAGGTCATCAGGATTGCGGCTCAGCTTGCAAAGGCGTTCAGGAAAAACGGATGCCGGTATTCCTCGTACCTGTCGTTACAGCGCCGGAGATGATGCTGAAGGTTGAGAGCGACCTGTCATTCTCCCGCTCCGGGCCCCTGATCCTGACCGGTATGAGTTTGTTCCGGAGACTGCTTCTGTCCCATCAGACGTCGCGATTGCCGAGAAGCAGGACGGTGCGTTCTACGTGACCTCGAACTCCCGGTGCGGAAGGCGGGGAGGAAACAATCCTGCTCTGCGGGATCGCCACTGACATCGGTGTCGAGAGCACGGCACGGTTTATGTGCGAGTACGGCTTCCAGCAGGTCTTTATTGAGGATACGATGTCTTTGATGTCAGCAGAGCAGCACCACGCAGCGGGCAGCTTCAATTTTGGAAGACAGGCGGGGTGCGGAAAACCGATGAAATACCCGAAAGCAACAGGATACCTGAGTGCCTGTCGGGTGAACAAGTCCAACACCATGCTGCCCCACCGGGCCCTGCCGGGGAAATTCAGCAAATATATCAACACGAGACAACAAAAGGGAGGTTCTTACGGATCGCAAAATTCCTGACTGTTGATGATGGGGGCAGGTCTTTTTAGGATGCTGGATTTGCACAAGGTTCTCTGACCAGATCCCCGTGTTTTCCCGGACCGGCAATGTTCAGAAATTCTGGTGAACCTTCCCCTCAGGTCCTGATAGACTTTTCAGGAAGTTAAGATCCCTGATGAGATCTCCCCCTCGTCGTTCTGCGAAACCCCTCCGACAGCGAAGAATCGCCGTGCAATTCCTCTTGTCCTCAAGGTTTTTTTAAAACCTTCCGGAATTCGAAGAATCCATCTGATTCTTCTTCTCCCTGCCCCAAGGGGCACATCGAAGCACAAACTATTTTTCCTCATCAGGCGATCACTGTTATTAGTAATACGGAGTGCGCCGCACCATTACTGGTAAGGATGAGGGTATGGTGCAGTCACGTGCAAAGATCACTTTGAACACAAACTGGATCCAAAGGAGAAACAGATTACCATGATGGATACTTCATTGTCGGCTGCAACGGAAGACCGGATTGCAGCACTGGAAAAGAAGGTCAGGGAAATGGAGGCACTCGTCAAGGGCTTGACCCAGGAGCTGCTCGACCTTAAGTCTGTTGCCATGAAGATGACCAAGCAGAGCGAGGAGCGCAGCCGGCAGGAGCTGAAGCGGGGCCCCGTAGTACAGAGTGCACCAGCCCCGCAGGCAGCCCCTTCAGCCGGCACTCCTTCCAGCGGGAGCACGATCATCCGGCCCAAGGGAGCCCGGCAGCCTGAAACACCTGCAACCCCCCCGGAACCCGAAATGGGCATGATCATGCAGACCGACGGGACCATGAAAGCCGAACCCCGGCGCGGGGAAAAGGATTACATCGTCGCATCCGCCGGGTACGGGAAGAAGAAAAGTTCTGCAAAGGGCAAGCAGAGCGACCTGATCTACGCTACCGAAGAGACCTCATCGGATCCTGCAAAGAAGTAAGGAGCCGGATCTTTGCATATCACAGAACTTGAGATCGACAATTTCAAGTCTTTTTCCAAAAAGACAAAAATTCCCTTGTTAGAAGGGTTCAGTGTCATATCCGGGCCGAACGGCTCCGGTAAGAGCAATATCATCGATTCTATCCTTTTTGTCCTCGCGCTCTCAAGCTCCCGCAACCTCCGGGCCGAGAAGCTGACCGACCTGATCAACCTCAACTCCGGTAAGAACACCGCGGAAGTTGCCCTTGAATTCTCGGATGGCACGAGAATCCGGCGGCGGATCAAGCGGACCAGCAACGGCTACTACAGTTACAATTACCTCAACGAACGGCTCTGCAAGCAAAGCGATATCGTTGACCACCTTGCAAAATCCGGGATTATTCCGCACGGGTATAATGTTGTGATGCAGGGGGATGTCACCCGCATTATGGAGATGAGCGATTTCGAGCGCCGGAAGATCATCGATGAGATCGCGGGCGTATCGGAATTCGATTCAAAGAAACAGCAGTCCCTTGCCGAGCTCGACATCGTGCGGGAACGGATTGAGCGCGAGGAACTCCTGTTAATCGAACTCACGAAACGGGCGAGCGAACTCAAACGCGAGCGGGAGCACGCCCTTGAGTACCAGAAATGGCAGAAAGACCTTGCCTATTTTCAGAACTGCCGGTCAGCCGCCCAGCTCCATGACCGTATCCGGGAGCTGAATACCCTCTTAAAGTCGACCGGGGACCACAAGCTCCAGCTGACACGGATTGCCGCGGACCGGGCCCTTGAGGAGAACGAACTCTCCTACCTCAAGGCCGACTTAAAGGATATCGACGACCTGATCAACAAGAAGAGCGGGTCGGAGTACCTGAAACTGATCGCCGAGCTCGAGGAAGCCAAGGGCAACATCAAGTTTGCCGAACAGACCATTGTACGGTTGAAAAAGGAGAAGGAAACCACTCTCGAGCTCATCAACCGCGTGTACGTGGACTCCAAACGGGCCGAGACACGGATCAGTGAGTGCACGGACCAGATCCGCACCCTGACCATAGACCGGACGAATATCGCCATGGAAATTGCCACGTCGCGGGCCCTGCTGGAAAAGATCGAGAGGGAGATCAAACAGCACAGCGAGGATACGGAAGGTGCCCGCGACCAGCTCTTCGCCCTCCTGCAGGAAGGGGAAGAGAAGAAAGGCCAGCGCTCGGGCATCCTCCACCAGCAGGACATGCTGATTGAGAAGAGCCGGATGCGGACCACCGAGCTCGAACGCCTGACCGGACTCCTCCGCCAGCTTGACGAGGAGTATGCTGCAAAACAGGCGCAGCTCACTGACAGCGAGACGAGCATTGCCTCCCTTGCCGCAGAGAAGAAGCAGCTTGACCGCAACCTCTCGGAACTGGAAGGGACGATGTTTGCCCACCGGACAACTCTCGAACGCCTCCGTGCCGAGATCCGGGAGAACGAGCAGGACGCTATCCGTCTCGAGGCAGCCCAGCAGGCACGGGGGGAGTCGGGAGGAAAAGCGCTCGAGGCGGTCCTTGCCATGGAAGGGGTTCATGGCACCATATCGGATCTCGGCAAAGCTCCCAAGGAGTACGCCACGGCCCTCAATATCGCTGCGGGAAACAAGCTCCAGTTCGTTGTCTGCGACGATGACCAGATCGCGGCAGACGGGATCCGCTCCTTAAAAGAGGAGCGGCTCGGGCGAGTCACCTTCCTCCCGCTCAACAAGCTCAAGCCCCCGGCCCTCCCTCCGCTGAAAGAGCCCGGGGTCGTTGATTACGCGGTTAACCTGCTCGAGTATAACCCGAGGTTCGACCGGGCATTCGGTGTCGCGCTCGGTGCAACCGTTGTGGTCGATACGCTGGAGCGGGCCCGCAAGCTCATCGGCAGGTACCGCATGGTCACGCTTGAAGGTGAACTGCTCGAAAAGAGCGGGGCGATCACCGGCGGTTCAACGAAAAAACAGTCAGTACGCGGGTTCGGCGCTGCCGTGGACGACGAGATCATCCGGATACGCTCGCATATCGGGGAGCTGCAAGGTGAGGCGGCGAAGCTCGAAGCGGGAGTCAAACGGCTCACCGACGAGGTCGATGCGAAACGGACCCTGCGGTACGAGATCGACCAGAAAGTTGCCCGGTACGGGAT
>JBAVWM010000289.1:0-12748 GCA_049697815.1 Methanoregula sp.
GAGATGAATGCTCTCCTGCAGGCCGGGAAACTTGCACGGGGATGTACCCTCTATCTTGCAGGCTTTGATGTTGAAACGGATGAAACAACCCAGATATGGCCTTGTTTCCTCTGCTCCAAGATGATCGTAAACAGCGGTATAACGAATGTCATCATGCGGACCGGGAAGGATACCTATAAAGAAATGGACCCGATGGTCCTGTACCAGATGCGGAGCCGGGAAGCCCTCGGTGAAGATGCGAAATAAAATTAAAATCCCCTGCAGGGGCATGCTTTGGGATGCGCCAGGAAAATTCCCGGGATACCCCTTAAGTCTTCAGCCCCTTGACAAAAAACCGAATGTGTTCCACTCATTGACAATGGTATGCCCGGCTCTTCCACGATTCGGTTTTCAGAAAACAGAGCCGGTAAAACCGTCAATATAAAAAAAATGAAAAAAATTATGAAATTAGTACCGGGGTTTCCGGTGTTTCGGGAGGCAGTCACGGCAATAAACCGGGCGGCCTTCGGTCGGCTTGAATGGTACTTCGCATTCTTTCCCACAGTCTGAACAGATTACTTTTGTCATCTCACGTGGGCCTGAGTCTCTTGGGCCGCCGAAATTTTTCGAGCCGCCATAATTGCTTGATCCATACATAGTATACCTAATACAGTCTTTTGTATAACTGTGTAACAATAATCGCTGCCGGAGTTTAAGAAACAATGTATTGGTACGACCATTCAGACCGGCTTTTTTTTATCACAGCCTTATCAGCCACAACCACCGGTGTCGATTACCATTGCGGGAATCATGAGATTCCTCAAGTCCTGCCTGGGACAGGCAATCCACCGGTATCGTACCTGTCAAACCCACGAGAACAAGTGCGTCAAGGGCCCAATTCAGGACCGGCCAACATACGCCGGTAATAACTGCTTCGCGCGTGCAGGATCCGTTTACTACCATAAAGCACCCGATCATGAGAGCTGCGGCTGTTACCGACCCAGTGACGATCATGAGGGTTAGAATAGCGCTGCACCGGCCAGCAACATACCGTCCTTCGTGTAGAAAGGAACAGCAACCAGAAACGGTATGAGCGAGGTGAGGAACCCTGCAATGATGCGTCGACCCCACAGGTATTTGTTCCATGTATTCCGTTCGTGATCATCCAGTTATTCTGATAATTGTATGAACGCATCGGGTCTGCCCCGAATGAATGTCCGGGAGAATTGACCTCCCGTTCAGGAAACGGATGTTATTCCAGCGCCCGGATCTCGTTATACAGTACAACAAGGGAGAGGCTGATAAGGTTCAGGGTCGTTGCTGCATACCACAGATAACTTTCGAGGGTAGTCAGGGTGGCAATCCAGCCTGACCAGAGCATGGTGCAGATGATGATAAAGGTAAGCAGGGTATCAATAGCAAGAAAGACCATGGGCATAGAAAAAAAGCGACCGGCCTGAGCTATCGTGCAGTACTCGAACGGAGCCGGGCGGTTCAGGATATCGAACAGTTCGCGCCCGAGGTTCATGATGAGATCCGCCAGTGCCCATACGGCCACTGCCCATCCGCAGACATAAACCGGGACTGACATGTACGAACCAACCCGCATGAGTGTTATGCCAAACAACAGTTTGAAGATACAGAACGGGACGCCGATCGTGAGGCTCAGGAAGAGCGGGCGTGAAAAAAACCGCTGGATGATATCGGATTTCTCCCTGTATGAGCAGGTTCCGGTCTTGAGATCGTTCTGGGACATGGTATTGTTGGAGCAGGTTGTTATTCAGGTTATTATCCCTAGTCGTTAATTAAGGGATAAGAAAACAGTCCCTCCTCCACTAAAATTTTTGTCGTAAACCCCTTTACCCCCCTGTTCAGGACAACAGGAACCAAAAAGGTGCATGCATGGGAATTTTTGAAACATACACCGGAAAGACGGCGAATCTTACGCCGAAATTAACCCTCGTTCTGTCCGCCATGACGGTTATTGCTGCCGATGGCATTACCGATGAAGCAAAACTCCAGCCCATCATCGAAACGATTGCTATAAAGAACTATTTCCCAATCATTTCCTTCCCATTTTTACCTAAAACAAAAAACAGCTCAATGGTCTCTAAAAACCCGGGATGTACCGTATCTCCCCGAAGAAAAATTAGTGTCGTCTCATGAGGAGAAAACACATGCCCGCGGCAAGGATACCGGCCCCGATACCGAGGGGAGCTTTCTGGGTTGGTGTTTGTACAGGGATGGTAGTCTGCATTGGTTCCTGTATGGTTGTTACCGAACGGATGGTTACCGGTGGAGGACTCTTTGTTGTCGTTGGCATGAAGGTTGTAAGGACCGTTTGCGGAGTTGTGGAAATCTCTATTACCACCGGTGCTTTCCTGGAATAGACCTGGAGCTCCACCAGCAGGTTATCGCTGTCGATCGATCTGGGGTTTTCAACCTTCACAGTGTACGACCTGAGCCCGGTGTTGATGGATGTAAGGAATTCAACGGTTGCCTGCCCGCTGTTATCGGTTGTTACCAGAGCATAATATTGGGTATTCGGCATATCTGGTGTAGAAGGGGGGATGTCATCCCGTATCGTCTGGCCGTTGCCATTGTTATACTGGTAAGATCCGATGGGCCATGGACCTTCAGCAGGGTCTTCCATGACATTCATCTGGTAGTCGGCAATAACCGGCGGCTGGTCGTGAGGTTCACCGGTCATGGAAGAGGTGTGCGGGATCCACAGGTAATAGGATGAATTTGGCAATCCGATGATCGTTACCGTAAACCGACTTCCCCGTGTTAATGAATCGCCGACCGATTGTTCAGCCGTTTTTACTGCTGATACCGGTACAACCGCAAGCAGGAAAGAGGTGACAATCACAATCATCATGAACTTCAGCGCTATCTCTCTCATGAGGGACCCCCATCACGAACTGGGTGTTCTGATTTGACATTTCACGTATTCAGATAAAAGGATGCAGCATACGGCCCGGCACCGGGAACGGATTCGCGTAAAGGGACTAACAACATTTTGGGTGGGTATACTTTGTGGAAGCAGGAGTACACCCAGTCAGAACCCCCCGGATCCCGGTGGAATAATGATCAAGCCCTTCTATGAAAACCCATTTATTGTCCACCATACTCAATCCTGCTCAGGAAGTTTGGGAACAAAAGGGGATAATGGCCAAATCTGCACGATCTGGATTTTCCTGAAAAATTATTCTTTCATTTTCCGGTACAGGAACAGTACACCTATCGATATGGCAGCAATACCTGCTGCAAATCCGGGTGTTTTTGTTGTTTTCGAGAGCCCGGTGATATATTCCGATGTTGTACCGGCATTGATGGTAATGGTTGTTTTAAGATCCTGGTACCCATCCATTGCCAGGGTTACGGCGTGCGGTCCTTCTGCAAGCATGGGAATTGTTGTCGGGGTCACCCCCATCATTGTTCCATCCACGTAAACAAGTGCTCCCGCAGGCGTTGTTGTGATGGAGAGTGAACCATAGCCGGGCGCTTGTGCAGATGTGGTCGGTATGGGGGAACCTGCACCGGCGGTCGGTGTCTGACCCGGTGAAGATGTGGTTGTTATGGCCATTGTCCCCTGAGAGAGCGCTGCATGAACGGTCTGGTTATTGGCAGTGACCATTACGCTCTTTGAGAGATCCTTGTACCCGTCCAGTTTTACCAGGACAACGTGGTTGCCGTTGGTGACGTCACCAAATACCGCCGGTGACAGTCCCTTGTATACATTGTCGATGTAGATATCAGCACCGGGCGGGGATGATGTGACCGTGATGCTGCCATATGCCAATGTTGGCGGCGGTGTCGGTTCACCAACCGGCCGGTCGATATTCACGACTGAGTAAGCGATAGAATTTCCTCTGGCATCCAGTTCCTGTATCTTCACGAGCGTTTTGTTGGCCCCCCGTGCCGCACCTGCCGGGATGGTTCCCTGGAGAACGACCTGCACGGTAACGTCGTCCTGGTCCCTGTATCCTAATTCAAACCCGTTAATCGTCAGTGTCCTCCCGCCCGTGACGGGCCGGGTGCTTTTCGCGCCGTTCACCACAAGCGAATATGTCCATGTGGGATCATCAAGTTCCGTGATGAACTGCAGGTCATCATAGACCGGGAACGCCGCCCCATATGCAGCGTAGACTGTGTAGGACACGTTGACGGAATTCCCGGGATACAGGTATCCTGAGGGATTTACTGAAACGGAACCAACTGTAAATGCTGCAACGCCATGAGCGAGGAAAAGCAGGGTGCAGCAGACCATTGCCAGTTTTAATGATTTGCGAATATGGATCATTAAATCCAATGTCACTCCGTGCTGTTATAATAAGTTCGTGGTATTCCTGAAGGGATATTCAACCGGAATCGGGCACCAGCTAAGACCGGCAGAGATTACAGGCAAAAAAAAGAAGAAGGGAGATCCCGTTATACGCGCGGCTTGAAGGGCATTAAGGTATCAATGATCTTGTATCTCTTTCCATCCTTCATCGTAACATATACCACAACCCGGTCGGTGTTTTTCGTTCCTTCCAGCGTTGCTTGATCATCCACCAGGATACCCACATCTGCTGTTTTCACCTGACCATCGGCCCGGATCACGGTAACATCGATTTTATTCACCTGCTTGAGTCCGTTTCCTCCCTGGAATGTAACGATAATATTCCCGAGATAATCTTTCTCCACGTTAATATTGACTTTGTTTGCATCAATGATGTTGTCAGTAGGGGACGGAACAAGGTCGGGTGTGGTTGGCACAGCAGAAGCGGTTTGTGTAACTGCAGCGACAGTTCCCTGAGGTACAACCGGTAAATTTTGCGTTCCCGTACATCCAGCAGTCGCGAGAAGTACGCAGAGCAGGCCTGTGATCAAAAGGATGGTTTTTATGTGCATACCAGATAATCAAAAGGGAAGCATATTATTGTTACGATTGAGTTGCATGCAGAAAAAATGGTGGTTTCCTGATATGCCAGTGTTTTCACCCATCGGATCCCACAACTTGATACCAGTATTTGCCAATATGAAAACCTCATGGAAACTACCAAAGGAAAAAAATGCCGGGTGATGGATTGCCCCTCGCGGGAGCCCGTACAGTGCGTTATCTCTTTGGGTTACCATTGGCACGTTAGAAATCGATGAACCCGTTATAGGGATCTGTTTTCAGGAGCCGGACATTTAATTTCTGGCCGACCCACATGCCCCGTTCCCCCCTTACAACCCGGCCCTCGGCCGGGGGATTGATGAGCCTGACATACGTACCCCTTTCAGAGGCTCCAGTGACCAGCGCTTGGAACACATCGCCAATTCTGTTCTGTAACAACACGGCTGCAGCCGCTTTTCGCATGAACCGCTCCACTTTCTTGGACCCTTTTTCCCGGTCGGAAAGCCAGATTGCATGATCCACAAGTTCATCAAGATTATAGGGGCTGGGCGAGTTGTCAAGCACGGATTTCAAGAGACGCTGGTTGATGACATCAACATACCGGCGGTTCGGCGCAGTGCTGTGAGTGTAATCGGTTACTGCCATGGAGAAATGACCGGTTGGCGGGGTGCCGGGTTCGAGGGTCATGTACTCCCCCGGCCCAAGGAGCTTGATAATGGTAAGCGACAGGTCCGGGAACCGTTCGGGATCCGCGGCCTTCTGGTTCTTGAGGAAGGATGCGAGCGCCTTTACATCCGGGGAGGGTGGCAGGTTCTCACCATAAGAAGCAGCGGTTAATATGATCTCGTCCCAGTATTTCGGTACCCGTACGACCCGCTGGATCATAGGTACGCCTGCTTTTCCAAGACAGGAGACCATGGATCTGTTGGCCGCTACCATGAATTCCTCGATCACCTTTCGTGCCATGTTTGGTTTCAGGATCACAAGGTCCCGGACCGTGTCACCGTCTACCACGGGTTGTGCTTCCAGGGTTTCAAGATCGAGTGCACCCTGGTCCATCCGTTTTTTCCTCAGTGCACGTGCTGCTTCAGCCTGAAGCAGGATCTGGTCTTTGAGGCCGGGAATGTCCCGGACAAGCGGGGGGATAGGTCCGGTTCCGTCAAGCCATTCACCGAGATCCTCGTACACGAGTTTTGCCTTGTTGCGCACGAGCGCGCGGGATACCTCACCCGGGCTGACGGTGCCATCAGGGAGAATTGAATATCCGGCAACTACCGCGAGGCGGTCCCGGTCCGGCAGCAGGGAAGATATATTTTTTGAGAGCTTATCCGGCAGCATGGGGAAGGTCACGATACCGGTATAGACCGAGGTTCCGTTATGGACAGCATGCCTGTCTGCTTGGGACAGTTTTGGTACATAAATATCGACGTCAGCTATCGCAACCATGACCCGGATTTCCCCACCCGGTCCGCGCTCGCAGTATTCCAGCTGGTCGAGATCCATGGAATCGATGTTATCGATAGACGACCAGAGAAGGGAGCGCAGGTCCTTTGGCGTCCCCCCCTCATACAAAGGCGTTTTATCGGTGATGGCATCGACTTCCTGTATAACGGGTTTCGGAAACCGGGGTTCAAAGCCGTACTTCTCCATCGCAATACCTGCGATGGCTTTCAGGTCGACATACCGGGACTTATTCATAGTAACGCAAGAGAGATTCATTTTAAGACATAAAAATTCTGGCAGGACACTGCCCGTTCTCAAGCCGGCATCCGGACCGTTCTGTGCAGGGAATGCATTCCTTAAAAAACAGTCGTGAAAAAATTACTTCTTTGGTTCCTGTTTCTCGAATTTGACCTGTTTCAATGGTGAATGCCGCGGGCCCGCAGGGTCAAACCCGAAACTATACAGGACGGGCAGGATTTCAGATGCCAGTACATCCCCCTCTATCCGTGAGAGCACATAACTGACAACAGCCCCTCCCAGATAACTGGTGGTCCCGGTTCCAAAAAGCCATTTCCTGGTAACCGACTCCCCGCCGCTGGATAGAACGCCCAGATACAGCAGGTGAGTGATCCCGAGTTCATGGACTTTTTCCCGGAAGACTGCCTGCGCCAGTTTTGAGGTCGGCTGCCCTTCACCTGCTGTTGTCATATCCTTTACAAAGGTACCAAGTTCCGTATGGATTGCATCAGAGGCAAGGACTTCCATATTTGCCCGGTCCAGCCATACGGTCTCCCGTCTTATCTCTTGTTTGAGGTTTACGATCTCCTGTTCTCTTTCAGCGCCGGGTATCTCGTCCCCGAGATTTTTTAAGGATAACTTTAGCTCAGCCAGCAGTCCGGTTTTTTTGCCGATGAAATACAGTAACCTGTTTCGCGATTGCGCGAGCCGGCTGGAACAGTCAAGGACACCTGTATACATATTCATCAGCTTGGACTGGGGACCGGTTGTATCCATTGAATAGAAATTATAAACATATACGTACTTTTTCTCTGCCTTTAGAGATCCCGCTACAGCAGCGATGAGACCCTCGGTTTTTAAGGAAACGGTCTGTCCTTTGACGGTATAATCGGACCTTGAGTACCCGGCAATGTCTGCAGTTGTCCCGACAATACCTGTAACGGCTGGCAAGGCGGTTACGGGAGTGGTGATTGCAGGGAGGAAACCGTGGAATGCTGCAAGGGGGGAAAGTCGTGTTGCGCCGGATTTTACTGCAGGTGTTTTCTCATCATCCCCCTGTTCTTCCTTTTGCATGACGAGATCAGCGAGTTCCTTGTTTGTGGCAACCTGTTTCCTGCAGCGCACGTCGAATATCGATAACTGCGAGATGATCTCGATGAAAGGAATGTCCCCCGTTGCATAATCAAGCCTGTCCACGATCATGATCCGGACCTCATTTCCCAGTCCTACAATAGCGCTGAGGCCCCGGGTGATATCCGCGGATATACGCTTTAATGCATGATAGCCGACAAGTTCGGTGACATACCCGGTATTCGCATCGGATTCGGTCTTGCCCTCAGCAGGTTTTGCTACAGGCCGGGAGAGGATCTTTGCAAATAATTCTCCCTGCTGTTTTACCTGCTCAAGAGTACTTGCTGCCTGCATACGCTCCCGTTCAAGGGTAGCCCTGAGCATGTCGCGTTCAGCCTCTGCTTTTTGTTTATCAAGAGAGGATTGCAGGGTTGCCCGCTCTTTTTCAAGCTCCAGTTTTTTCTTCTCCAGATCGAGAGCTGCCTGCTGCCCCTTGATGTCCGCCTCGGTTTCTGTGCCTGCTGTATTTCCTGACTTTGCTGATGTGCTTGTTCTTGGAATAATTGTCCCTCTGTCAAATCTGTGTATGTCGATATTGTGCATCGCGATACAAATATTTTCTCGGGCCCTGTGTTTTCTCCCGTTCGGCGTTTCCTCCTGATATGCTGATTGTGATGATTATCTGTTTTTTAAAAACGGCCTATCCCCCGGTATCCGTTGGTTTTATATCTCGTGAGCTGATTACTGATTATGTCTCCCAGACAAGCGTCTCCAAAAAAGAATGGGAAGAAAAAAACCGCAGTGAAAGCCGGGCCCAGCAAGGACCGTGGACGTCACCTGGAAGACGCCCGTCATCATCCCTCGGAAAATCCCCTGCCGCACAAGGAGCATAAGACAATCGCGAAACCTGCCCTTCCACCACGACACACTCCTCACTCCCATGCCCATGGCGACGAGTTGCCAGCCCATACAAATCCTCCCGGTCCGATCAAGCCGTCAAAAAAAGTGACAAAGAGCGGTGGCCGGAAGTAAATTTTTCGTTAACGCGGTTAGCCCGTAAGCAAAAAAAAGCCCCGTTCATGAGGATCCGCACTGGCTTCGGTGTGATTTTTGCTTATTAAAGCACACAGCGGAAGGGTATAGCTCGATAAGCGGGTGCCGTTATACACCTTACCAAAAAAAAGCCAATCATTTCCGGTTATACTGGAACCGGTGTTCTTCCAACCGACCGTTATGGAAAACCATGATCCGGATTTCTTCGCCCCGGGCAAATGCGCGCATGCGGTCATCATAGACTTTCTGCACATGCCTGAGCTGATTCCGGGAAAAGTAATCCTGCATATACACAAGAAATGAAATCTCCTGTCTGATGCAGGCAGTTTCATATTCCCGGGTTTCTGCAGCTGCTTCCTGACAGCGACTCTCGGGAATTTCCGTATGGTACTCACCATGTTCATTGAGACCGGCAATCTGGCGCCAGTCGAGCTTCCCCCGCTCGTCAGGTTCCCGGTGAAGCATGTACGGGTAAACGCGACAGATGGAAAACCGCTGGTCGTATATCCTGCACCTCTTGTTCTCCAGGAAGTAACAGGATCCGCAATCATCATCCTTTGCTTTAAGCGCATACCCGGATACGTAGAATGTTCCGTTCTGGTCGCAAAACTCCGGGTACGGAGCGGGTTCAACCGATTCCGGATCGATTTCCCTTGCTGTTGCCACATCACCATCGAGAAGGAACACGTGCCCGTTGAATGCCCGGGTGCAGCACCTGCTGCAGAGATCACACCGGAACCCGACCTCCTTTATGATCGCTGCAAGCTGTTCCTGAGGATATGCGAGAAGATCAGATAATTCGCGCTCTGCGGCAGCAATTCTTGAAGGGATCGGTGTCAGGGAAACAGGAACCACCTCATATTCTCTACCATACTTTCCGGCTGCATCATAGTGTGTGTTATCTGATGCTATAGATTCCCGTTACAAGGCTCAAATAAATTTAAGGATTACCACCAATTCCTGTTCATGCTCTCAGATGATCTGATTATTCCTGTTATCTTAGCACTTGTCTTCGGGTTCGCCCGGGTTTTTATTATGTGAAGGCCCAGATCACAGCTCTTGAGGAGAAATCGCGGGCCGAGCTCGAAACCTGGAAAATGGAAACAGCCGGTGAAATACGGAAAGATTCCGTTAACCTTTCGCGTTCCACCCTCAAGGGAAAGATTGCTGAGCAGATGGCACCGGTTCTCCCTGATTTTGGTTTCAATCCCGCTGATGCACGTTTTATCGGGTCTCCGGTGGATTATATTATCTTTGACGGCCTGACCCGGGTTGCCGATGATAAAGAGGATGAGATACAGATTGTCTTTATGGATGTCAAGAAGCGGAATGGAGTGCTGACACGCACACAACGGCTGATCAAACAGGCGATTGAAAAGAAAACTGTTGCATGGAGGACCATGCGGATTCCCGATGACGGACAGCAGTAGTGCGATAGCTTCAATACAAAAAGTGCTTTTTTTACCGAGATGAACACGATGCCATAGAAACCGGAGCAGGAAAATGCATATTACCCTCAGAATCAGAGGTTTTTTGCCTGTCCGACTTCCTTAATGGCATGCGGGACGATTCCTCCCCTCTCATGTAGTGACGAACTCCAGGGCTATGCTATTATCGCGGTAGGTATTATCATCCCTGTACTTGTGCAGTATATTGCACAGCTCACCGAAAACTGCAATCCTGAATGATAAAAAAATTAATTATACGTCCGGAACGGTACGTAATTATCGAAGATCTTGACTTTATCTCCCTGGGGAGTTGTTGCCCAGATCTCAACTCTGTTAACATTTCCCATTTGAGATGTAATCGGTAATGATACTTCTTTCCCTTTATAGAGTGGTTTGGAAATCACATCAGTTACCACAACACCATCCGGTCGGGTTACTTTTACATCGATCTGCTGGATAAAGTTCAGCCCCTTTCCCCCCTGGCAACTGACGATGATCTGGGGATTGATGGCCTCACCATTGCCATATGCCTGAACTTCGAGGGCCCAGACCTCCGGGAGTGTCTGGGTGGGTCCCGGAGTCAGGGACAATGTCGTTGGAATCGGTGTGGGCGCTTCTGTTGCCATGGGCTCAACGGCAGTTGGTGCCGGGGTTGCCGGGGGTGTTGTCTGGGTACATCCTGCTGTGATGAGCATGAGGGACAGGAAAAGAAATACCCCCACAATATATCGAGCATTCATGCACAGAAGATGCCCGCGGAAAATATAAGAGGTTTCCGGGGTGAGATATCCCGTGGTGGTGTTACGCCCGGCGTCCCTGCCCCTGCGCAGGTTCGATCTTCGTCGGCTGGTTGCGTATCGTCCGCTCTTTCATGATCATGTACACATCAGATGCGTACTCCTTTGGGATCTCGACAAATGAGTACGAATCAAGGATCCGGATCGCCCCGATCGCTTTCCCGGGAATGCCTGTCTCACCGGCAATCGCACCTACAATATCCTTGGGCTGGACCTTGTGTTCCCTGCCGACGCCAAGGAAGAACCTGACCATACCTGCTTCTGCACCGGTGTCCTCAAAAGCGATATCAGCTCTCTTTTCCACGGGCTCTCCAGTACCCTGCTCCATCTGGAGTTTTAAGAGTGCAGCAGCGATCTCGACCGATGTGAGATCGCCTTCGGTCTCGTCTTCGATGATCCGGGTATAGGCTTCAAGTCCGCCCTCGCTGATTGTCGTTCTTATTTTCTCAAGCATCGAGAGGGTCCGGGTCTTGGCCACATCGTTCTGGGACGGTATTGGGATCTTGGGGATCTTTACCTTGGCATAATGCTCGATCTCGCGGAGTTTTGTAAAGTCCCGGGGCGCGACAAAGGTGACTGCCTTGCCGCTTTTGCCTGCCCGGCCGGTCCGGCCGATCCGGTGGACATAATATTCAACATCCTGCGGAACATCGAAGTTGATGACCATGTCGACATCGTCCACATCAATCCCGCGGGCTGCAACGTCAGTCGCAATCAGGATATCGATCTGCCCCTTGCGGAACCCGCCCATAACCCGGTCGCGCTGCGACTGTTTCATATCGCCATGCAGTTCCTCGGCGCGGTACCCCCGGGCCTTCACCTTCCCGGCCAGTTCCTCAGCCCGGCGCTTGGTGTTGCAGAATATGATCGCAAGCTGGGGATCCCAGAAATCGATAACCCGGCAGAGTACGTCAAGTTTCTCCCGGTCCTTGACTTCGATATAGGACTGTTCTGTCTGGGGAACGGTCAGCTCGGCATACTGGACCCGGACAAATTCCGGTTTGTTCTGGAACCGTTTCGAGATGTCGATGATCGGCTGCGGCATGGTTGCCGAGAAGAGAAGGGTCTGCCGGCTCTGCGGGACTTTCTTTAAGATCCATTCGATATCGTCACGGAATCCCATGTCAAGCATCTGGTCGGCTTCGTCAAGTACAACGGTTGCAACATCGCTGAGCGCGAGCGTGCGGCGCTCGAGATGGTCCATGATCCGTCCCGGAGTACCGATCACGATATGGACGCCATGGTGGAGTGCACGCAGCTGGCGGTCGATCGGCTGGCCGCCATAGACCGGCAGCACAACGATCCGGGGCAGGTGTGCGAGGAGGTTTGAGAACTCTTCTGCAATCTGGATGGCGAGTTCACGGGTCGGGCAGAGCACGATTGCCTGTACAACACGTTTTGAATGATCGATCTTTTCAATAATGGGGATCCCGAAAGCGGCAGTCTTACCGGTACCGGTCTGTGCCTGGGCAGTAACATCGCGCCCGGCCTGGATGAGAGGAATGGCGAGCGCCTGGATTGGTGAGGGCTCTTCAAAACCCATATCTTCTATTGCTTTTCCGACTTCCTTCGACAGGTTAAAGTCGGAAAACTGTATACGAGAATTCATATCGCAACACTATTTGGCGTACGAGCTCATAAGATGGTGCACTGGGACCGGCCGGTGAATGCCGGCACCCGGTACCCCCCGTTTTTATACCAGGATACTGACATCAACTATACAGGTGTATCATGAAAGTCGTGGCATTCAACGGCAGTGCACGCAAGGATGGCAATACAGCAATTCTTGTTAATACGGTGTTTAAGGAACTGAAAAAAGAGGGCATCAAAAC
>JBAVWM010000290.1:0-3100 GCA_049697815.1 Methanoregula sp.
GGGGCGCCCAAGCGGCGGGGCGAAGCCCCTGGAGCGTCAAGTACCATGATTTCTCCAGAGCAGAAAAAACGAATTGTCAGACGAATGAAATACGAAGGTTAGTGTCCGGGACAATAATTCAGGACAAAGTACCAATCCAAATCAGAGGCCCAGGACGCTGAAATTGATCCGGGGATAATAACTTGCCATATTCCTGATCTTCTGCTTTTGCTCATTGCTTAACATAGCACCCCTGCCGGAAATACCCACATTTTTTCTTGTTTTTTTCTTAGCCGCCCTTAAAATTGATGAATGTATTTCATCATCTGTTTTTTCAATACCGATCCAGTCCAGAATTCTTTTTACCTGTTTGGGGGGATCGGCGATAAGATCGTCATACGATACCAGCAAAATTTTCCCGTCTTTTATTAAATCCGAGGAGAACCATCCTCCATAGAAATTAAAATACCATGGAACAATGAGATCGATGACAAAATCCAGCTTTTTGGTATCATCCAATCCGTTCCAGTTGTTTTCATCCATATAAGCCATGGGAAAGATTAATTTCATTTCATTACAATGGTCATAAAAACTGATGACCGTATCAAAAATATTCCGGTATTGCAAAACCGGTTTTATCTCCAATGTCTCAATTATCCGTTTTGTCGAGTCTGAGTAACGGCAGTGTTGCTGCGGTGAAAAACAAAAATCCTGCATTGTTGAATAGAGGAGATTGATTGTTTCGATTTCCTGTTCCCTCCGGTTATGTTCCGGAATTAACGGACAGACGTTCCAGTGAAGCAATTCTGTCAGAATGGTTGTCAACCACGTTGATCCGCTTTTGGGTGCGGCAATGTGCCATACATGAATTTTTTGAGTTCTTTTGGATAATTCATCTTTTTGAACCGTATTGAGTAAATCCAGCCACCGTTGAAAAAATAAAGAAAAATTAAAACTCCCTTCATGAAAATTATAAAAAATTCTGGGCAAAAATTTTAAAATTCTTGGCGTATCTTTTTGTTCCAGGACCATTTTTTTATTGTCCGTATCGATGATAATTCTCATGGGAGATCTTTTAGCATATACGTGGCAGAATCTAATAAAAGATGGTAATAGTATGAAGGGAAGAATGCATTTCGGGGAATTTTTATCCCCGGGTGAGAATCTCATAAAGATGACCGGTGGTAACATTTTTTTGACAGGGTCGTAAAATTTCGTAAAAAAAAGTTCTCATTCCCCCGCCATTTCCGGAACCGTTTCTTTTCTCTGCCGCCGTTTCAGCCACGCCCGTGCTTCCTCCGGCAGGCTTACGAGACCCCGGGGCAGGAAGATGATCGCGAGGATGAGGATGACACCGACGATGACGTACCTTCCGAACGTGATGCCGGTTTCTTTGAGCCCCTCCCAGATAATGGTGAGTACAATCGTTCCGATAACCGGGCCGGCAAGCGTACAAAGCCCCCCGAGAATGACAAAGGTGATCGGCCAGAATGAATTGTCGACCCCGTATATCTCCGGTGTAAGGTAACCGATATAATGGACCTGGAGTGCGCCTGCGACACCGGCGAGATACGCGGAAAGGGCAAATGCGAGGAGCCGGTAACGAACCGGATCAACGCCGGCAGCCCGGGCTTCGAGTTCGTTTTCCCGGATCGCGAGAAAAGCAAGACCTACCCTTGATCTCATGATATACCAGATCGCGGCAAGGGAAGCGATGGTGATCACGAGGATTGCGTAATACTCGATCAGCTGGTACCCGGGAATGGCCGGGCTCACGAGCCGGGCGGAGGGTATGCCGTCCCAGCCCCCGGTAACCGGTGCGAGCACGCTGACCGTCAGGGTCTGGACAATGATGGCAAAACCGAACGTGACCATGGCAAGGAACCATTCCTTGAGCCTGACACAGGTCAGGCCGATAAGGACCCCGATGAATGCTGCAACGGCCGCGCCGATAAAGACGGTGATGAACGGGGACATGCCGCTTTTTGCCGCGATGAGTGTCGATGCATACGCCCCGATACCGAGAAATGCGGCATGGCCGAGCGACCCCTGCCCGGAGTATGCAAGGAGGTTCCATGCCGAGGCAAAGATGATGAAGATCAGCATCAGGACAATCAGGTTGAGGATGAACATGCTGTCAGTGAGGAACGGGAGGGCACAGGCTATAGCGAGCGTTGCAATGATCCCGTATTTTATCATGGTGTCGTGCTCGCCCTGCATGGCTCCTTACTCCTCCTTCTCCCCGAACAACCCGGTCGGCCTTACGATGAGCACAAGAATGAGGATGACAAACGAGATCGCGTCCTTCCATATGCCCCCCAGGAAATATGCTGCACCATTCTCTGCCAGTCCCATCAGGAGTCCTCCGATGATCGCACCGGGAATGCTGCCGAGGCCTCCCAGTATGATGATCGCAAAGGCCTTGACTGCGGGGATCGAGCCCATGTACGGGTTGAAGACCTGCCCGCTCACCACCCAGAGCGTACCTGCGGCTGCGGCAAGTGCGCACCCCAGACCGAAACTGATGACATCGATCCGCTCGACATCGATACCGACAAGCATTGCCCCTTTCCGGTTCTGGCTTGTTGCCCTCATCTGCATACCAATCGTCGTCTTTTTTAAGAAGACGTACAGGCCGCAGAGAATTGCCGCGGTGAACATTATGATGAGAATGTAATCGAGCGGCACATTGAGAGATCCGATCTGGACCGTGATACCGGCATAAGGGCTTTTCACGCTCTGCCATGCGTCGCCCCATATCATGGCAGCCCCGTTCTGGAAGATGTAGATGAGGCCGATTGAGAGGAAGATCTCGTTGAGCTTTCCGGTACCAAGGATCGGGCGGAAGCAGATCCGTTCGACAACTGCTCCTATACCAATCAGCGCAACCATGGACAGGGCAATGATAAAATAGGGATTGATGCCGGTGAGCAAAAAAATAGTCGCGGTAATATAGGCCCCGATCATCAGGAATTCACCATGCGCGAAGTTCACAACCTTCATCACGCCAAAGATCAGGTTGAGCCCGGTGGCGAGCAGGATATAGATACAACCGGCATACAGTCCCCAGAAAATAATCTGCAGCAACACGCCAAGATCGTCCATAATCAGATCAGCACCG
>JBAVWM010000291.1:0-2563 GCA_049697815.1 Methanoregula sp.
GTGTATGGCTGTCCCGCGTATTTCCGCGGGACCAACACTCTGATCAGGAAGTCTCCCGGGGCAGCACATATAATCGTAAAATATGCCGGGTCCGGAGCTCGTACCTTGCGGTTCAACCGTTGAACAGCCATAACGGGAAGGATATTAACGAAGGGTGATTCCCGTATGCGGATTGTCAGTATATGGTTGTATCCGGACCAGCCGATCACTGCTTGTCAGCCATCAGTGCTGTGGTCACAAGCCAGTGAAGTTCCCCGGACGGGCTCACCGGGTACGTAAACTCCCGGATCTTTGCGAGAGCTCCCTTGGACATCGCGATCGCGGCACGCTCATTCCCGGTGATAATATGGCTGATAAGCGCGGAGAGCAGCGGTTCGTGGCCGACCAGCAGGATCGCACGGGCGTCCCTCTGCTTGCTGATCACGCGGCATACCTCATCGGGCAACCCTCCGGGCGCAAGGACTTTCCAGGTTGCGAGCTGGTCCTTTTCCCCCAGCGATTCGGCAATGATTGTTGCTGTCTCCTGCGCCCGGATAAGCGGACTTGCAGCTATCAGGTCAAACCGGAGCTCCTGCGCCGCCATCCAGCGGCCGGCCGCAAAAATCTCCGCACGCCCCTTCTTGGTCAGTCGCCGGTCCGCATCACCGGTGCCCGGCCTGGCGTCCTCCGCTTTCCCGTGCCTCAGGATATAAACGTCCACACGGGACTAATGCACCTTTCGGCCATATGAAAATTGTGGTGGGAAAAAGGTGCTTATTCGAAGAGCCGGTAATTCGGGGCTTCGTCCGTGATCAGGATATTGTGCGGGTGGCTCTCCGTCATGCCGGCGTTTGTGATCCGGACGAACCGGGCATTGGCCTGCATATCGGGGATCGTTTTCGAGCCCGTGTAGCCCATGGCGGACTTCAGTCCGCCTACAAGCTGGTAGATAACCTCGCCCAGGTGGCCGATATAGGGGGTGACACCCTCCACACCTTCCGGGACAAATTTCGTACTCCCGATATCCTTCTTCTGGAAGTACCGGTCACTGGAATGGCCGGTACTCATAACGCCAAGCGATCCCATGCCACGGTACTGCTTGTAGAGCCGCCCCTTGATGGTGATAACCTTGCCCGGTGCCTCATCCGTGCCTGCAAACAAACTGCCCATCATCACCGTATCGGCGCCGGCGGCAATCGCTTTTGCCACGTCCCCGCTGTACCGGACGCCGCCATCGGAAATGACCGGTATGCCCGCAGGGTGGGCGATGTCGGCCACCTGTGCTATTGCAGTGATCTGCGGGACGCCGGTCCCGGCAACAATGCGGGTGGTACAGATCGAGCCCGGCCCGATACCGACCTTAATCCCATCCACCCCGGCACCCGCAAGTGCTTCGGCCGCCTCCCGGGTCGCGATGTTACCGGCAATGACCTCGGCTTTGACGCTTCCCTTGATGTCCTTTACGGCACGGACGACCTTCATGTTGTGCGCGTGGGCACAGTCGACTACAAGCGCATCCACACCGTTCTGGTCGAGCAGGTCTGCCCGGGAGAAATCGAACGGCCCGACCGCAGCAGCTACCCGGAGGTTCCCGGCCGCATCCCGGGTGGCAAACGGATACTGCTTCTTCTCGAGAATATCGTGCATCGTTATGATGCCAAGGAGTTTTCCCTTCTTATTGACGACCGGCAGGCGCTCGACCTTATTCGTATACATAATCTCGAGTGCCTTGTCTGCGGTGATGTCCTCATCGGTGACGATCGGTTTCTTCGTCATGATCGCGGTGATCTTCTCGTCCCCGCGCTTGGAGACAATGGCACGGACGTCACGGTGGCTGACAATCCCGATGATCTTCCCCTTGTCAACAACGGGCACACCGCTGATATTATACTGGTGCATCAGGTTCTCTGCATCGGAGACCGTTGCGGTGTCCTCAACATAGAATACATCGCGCTCGATCAGCTCTTCGGCATTCTTGACGAACTGGACTTCCTGCAGCTCGCGCTCGGGTGTCATGTTGCGGTGGATGACCCCGATACCCCCCTGCCGTGCGAGGGCTATCGCCATGGTCGCTTCCGTCACGGTATCCATTGCTGCTGAGACGAGCGGGATGTTCAGCTGGATCTTTTTTGAAAAGACCGAGCGGGTATCTGCTTCGTAAGGTTCCAGCCACGATGCCCGGGGTTCAAGCAGGACATCGTCGAAGGTCAGGGAGAGTGGCACATCCAGTTTCTCAACGTACATAGATCACCTGATCATGGCGAGTGCGGTTTTTATCAGATCCTCGCGGACCGTTGCATTGCGGTCGCCGCCGCAGACCATCCCCCGGACGCCAATGATTTCCGGGTTGATCCGCTTCAGCGCATCAATATCCTCAAATTTCAGTGCCCCGGCAATGGCGGTACCAAGCCCGAGTTTTTTGTTCCTGTCGGAAAATGAGCGGAGTGCCGCTTCATTCATGAACGCGAACGTGCTCTGGCGATCCTTGATGCCGGTATCGACCATGGCAATATCGGCTCCGCATTCGGCAGCAACGGGGGCCATGTCGAACGGGGAGATGGAATGCATGCGCTCAAAATCCGAA
>JBAVWM010000292.1:0-6983 GCA_049697815.1 Methanoregula sp.
CTCGAACCGCTGGAACCGCTGCTCGCCGGCAAGAACGTGATTGCCAGTTCCATGGGAAAGGAAGTGGACCGGGCAAAGCAGGCCATCGAGCTGGCCCGCAGCCATGCGGTTGCCATTGTATCGGGAGGCGATGCGGGGGTTTACGGTATGGCAAGTATCGTGCTCGAGGTGCTCGAACACTCAGGAGAACTCGTCGACATCGATATAATCCCTGGTATCACTGCTGCCAATGCTGCAGCATCACGGGCCGGTTCACCGCTCTCCGGGGACTTTGCCGTGATCAGTCTCTCGGATCTCCTCACGCCGCTTGAGGTGATCGAGAAACGGCTGGACGCGTTCTTCTCGGCCGGTGTCCCGATCGTCCTCTACAATCCCAAGAGCCGGGGCCGTCCCCACAACTTTGCTCTTGCGGTTGAACATGCCCGGAAGTTCCGCGCCGGCACCACACCGGTAGCAATTGTGAAAAACGCCCTGCGGGATGACGAGGAGACAATCATCACCACGCTTGGGGAGATTGAAGCGTCAGAAGAAAAGGTTGACATGCACACGACCGTTATCATCGGCGGCAGCGAGAGCAGGATCTGGAGGATGGGAGACAATGTCAAAGGAATCATTACACCGCGGGGATACCACCATAAATACATATATTGACCCCGGCGCGGATACGAAGGAAGGGTACGCGAT
This sequence comes from Methanoregula sp., assembly GCA_049697815.1. Taxonomy (GTDB): domain Archaea; phylum Halobacteriota; class Methanomicrobia; order Methanomicrobiales; family Methanospirillaceae; genus Methanoregula. The sequence goes on from JBAVWM010000292.1 coordinate 685, forward strand.
CTCGAAGAAATCCCGTACGCTTGCCCGTTCGGTTGTCGGGAATGCGACGGTTGAGGACCGGATACGGCAGCGCTGCTCGGTTGCTGTCGGCGATTTTTCCATGGCCGATCTCCTGCGATTTAAAAACGATCCTGTCCCGGCAGCCCTTGCAGCGCTGGACGCCCATGCCCCGATCATCACCGATATCCGGATGGTGCAGGTCGGTATCCAGAAGAAAGGACATGCGAGTACGGTGCTCTGCGCTCTTGATTTCGGCGCGGAGATCCAAAAAGAGCAGGGGATCACGCGCAGTTCCGCCGGGTTCCTTGCGCTCCGGAAAAAACTCCCGGGCTCGGTCGTCGTCATCGGCAACGCACCATCGGCCCTCATCTCGCTCTGCGGCATGATCCGGGACGACGTACGACCGGCTGTCGTGATTGGAACCCCCGTGGGTTTTGTCAATGCGGCAGAATCCAAGGAACTCCTCCGCGCCACCAGCATCCCCTCCATCTCAACGGAAGGGACCCGGGGGGGAACACCGGTTGCAGTTGCGGCTATCAACGAATGCATAACCCTCTTTATCGAAGGCGCCGGAAATGCTGGACCCGCTCACCGGCTTTGAGTATCCCCAAGACTGGGTGGCAAAGTGCACTTCACCGGAGAAGCTCCGGATGGCAGAGCAGGGTTTTGGCGTACTCACGTCTTCAGGATCAGTCCTCCGCCGCGGATTTACCACCGGTACAACTGCCGCCGCTGCGGCAAAAGCAGCGGTTCTGTCCCTCAAGGCGGATATAGAGACAGTATCTGTCACCCTCCCCTGCGGTATCCCCGTTGACGTTCCCGCTCACGGCCATGCCGGTACCGGGTCATCAGCAAAATTTGCCGGTGATTATCCCTCGGATGTAACGGCAGGTCTTGAATTCCGGGCAGAGGCCGCCCGCCAGACGGGGGGTGTCATGGTCACGTTCGGCGAGGGCATCGGCAGGTTCTCCCGGGACACCCCTCGGTACCGGAAGGGGACACCGGCGGTAAGCCCCACGGCACTTTCCTGCATTGTCCGGTCCGTGCAGGAAGCCATGGTTGTAATCGGCGAATCCGGCATCACCGTCCGGATCTCTGCCCCTCTCGGGGCAACAATCTCCCACAAGACCCTCAATCTCCGCATGGGAGTCGTTGGCGGCATTTCCGTGCTGGGCACAACCGGGCTTGTCGAGCCCTGGGACGACCACCTGACCGAATCCATGATAGATCGGGTTGCAGCCGCGAACCGGCCGGTCCTCACCACGGGCAGGATCGGCCTCCGGTTCTCCCGGCTTCTCTTCCCGGATCGGCAGGTGATCCTCATTGGCGGGAACCTCAAAAATGCTCTGGATGCAGCCCGTGGCAAAGTCACCCTCTGCGGGCTTCCGGCCCTGATCCTCCAGCATATCAACCCGCAGATCCTTGACGGGACCGGGTACCTGACGGTTGAAGAACTCGCAGGCTCCCCGCAGTTTCCGGCTATCCTTGCAGAAACTCTCCGGAAGTTCCGTCAAACCCGGCCCCAGGTAACCGTTGTCCTCATAAACCGCGATGGCACAATTATTGGTGAGAGCCCATGAAGATCATCGGTGTCGGGTGCGGCCCGGGCCTGCTGACGGAACAGGCTATCAGGGAACTGAAACAGGCACGGTCAGCCTATGGATCGGACCGGGCGATCGAACTTGCCCGTGCATATCTTCCTCTGGACTGTAGCGTCCGATTGATTGACGATTACAAGAACCTCCCGGCGCTCGGGGACTCTGCCGTCTTCCTCTCGACCGGCGATCCCATGCTTGCAGGCCTCGGCTATCTCAAAGGGGAGGTGATTCCGGGGATATCCTCGCTCCAGATTGCAGTTGCCCGGCTCCACATCCCCCTGTCCCGGGTTGCTGTTATTGTCGCCCATGGCCACGGTCATGAACAGGGAATGCAGGATGCGGTCGACGCGGTGCGGCTGAAAAAGATTGTTTTTTTCCTTGCCGACCCAAAATTTAATGTGGCGGATCTCTACAGCCGTCTTGCTGCGCTTTCCCTGCCCCTGCAGGTTGCGGTCTGTGAGAACCTTGCCTATGCCGACGAACGTATTGTCGTCGGGGATATTTCCTCACCCCCGCTGCCGGAAGCTGACCTGTATTCCCTCGTCATCGGGGATTTTTAACCGGCTATCAGCGGTGGCTGGGGGAAAAGACGACAAACCTTTTTTATTGCGGGTTCAAGAAATATCATTACGGAGTTATTGCATGGATACGGCTACAAAAACGCAAATTAGCATAGTCTCATTTATCATTGGTCTGATCATGTTGTTCATACCTTATTTAAAAAACTTTGATTCCGTTTTTCCGGGGATTTCTCAGTATTTCAGTCTCATGTTCTACCTTGGATTGTTGCTGGTAATTGTCGGGTATTATCTGAAATAGAGCGTGTGGCTCTGCTGAAATCTTTAGGATAATTCTGACGCTCTTGCGGAGACCGATGCGAAGCATCGGGCTGAAGAATGTCGAATGTCATCAGACCTGATACAAGAGAAGACCGCAGGTCTTAGACCCTATAACCATGCTTCGAAGAGCTCTGGCGAGCTCTTCTCCCTTGCGGTTCTGATGAACCGCCAGAATCCCCCCGCTGTGGTATCCCCATCCAGTGATAACGGCGTAGTGCCGTTCAAGCAGAGAGGAAAATCAATAACGTAAAATCGTATTACGCCCCGTCCGCCTCAGGGCCGGTGGCGAAAGAGAGGGGTACGAACTTACCCCGAGGATATATTTTACAGAGCCGATCACGAATGCGTCCTTTCTGTTTTTGAACCATGTGTGTTTATCCATTAATCCAGGATAAGATCGTACATAATCCCTTGACCTGCCAGTGCGCCGGCAGACCCAGCAATGTCCTTTTTGGCCCCGCTGCCTATTTAATCTGGCGCAGGATGTGCCGGCATTTCCGGTATTCCGGAAGACAGTGGTCCGGCCGGAGTTATGGAGTGCTGTTCCTAGTATCAGGTGGGGCAGGCTGAATCATCTGCATTGCACCGATCCGTTCTCCCTGTGGATCATGAAGGGGGGATGCCCTGATGGTGAAAAAAGACAACGGATCTTCCTTTTGCGTCAGATCCTGTACCTGTGCAACTATCGCGGTTCCGTCCCGGTACGCACCGGGATAGTACCGGTTCAGTTCGTCATCGGTTGCCTCAAACAGGGTGAAAAGGGCAGGACGGGTCGGGTCGTAAAACGGGAAGAGATGATCACAATAATTCCTGCCGATTACTCCGGTTTTTTGTACTTCGGTCAACTGCTCCATCGCGGTATTCCATGCGATAACACTATTTTCATTGTCTACGATGACGATAGGATCCGGGATACCCGCAAGGATGTCCTGCATCTGCTTGTTTGCGATCTGCAGGCAGTGTTCAGCCTGTCTCTGGGCGGTAATGTCTTCGACAATGCCGTTGATGCAGGAAAGTCCCCCCTCACTATCGAAAGGTGCGAGCGCGGTCACGAGTACAGTGACCGTCTTTCCATCCGCCCGCCGGAGAGCAATCTCCCGGTTCTTGACAAAACCCTCCTTCTTCAACGCATCCAGAAGTTTCTTTCTCCCGTCATGCTCGACAAAGAGGTCGGCAATTCCTATCTCACTCAGCTCTTCAAACGATGGATACCCGAGTATTTTCACGAGCGACGAATTACCCCAGATAAACCTCCCCCGTGGATCGCCCGTGCTCCGGTAGATGCCAACAGAGATATTGTCAACAAGCGACCGGTATTGCTCCTCGTTCTCGCGCAGGCGCTCCTCTGCCTTACGGGGAGTAATATCTCTGGCGATCGCGGACGCGCCTATCACGGTCCCGGCATTATCGGTAATGGGGGAGATCGACACAGAGATATCAATCACCCTGCCGTTCTTTCTTACCCGCCGGGTTTCCATGTTGCTGACCGGTTCGCCAAGTTTGATACGGTTGAAGACCTGCTCCATCTCTTCTTCTCTCTCCGCCGGGATAATCCGTGAGATGTTCTGTCCGATCATCTCATCCGCTGAATACCCGTAGAGCTCTTCTGCAGCTCTGTTCCAGCTGATTATCGTTCCTTGTTTGTCCTTTGCGATTACCGCGTCGCTGGTGGATGTAATAATGGAGGAGAGAAGCCGGTGAGTCTGCTCGGCTTTGGTTCTATCGGTGGTGTCCTTACTGATGACACAAATATTCTCACCGGAGAGTACGACTGCCCTAACTACGATTTCTTTTACAGTCGAGTCCTTACAATGAATCTGGCACGTCTTGGTGAATGTATAACCAGGCCGGTAGTTTTCCTGCTCCGATTTCCAGACCTCAAATATCTCCTTCCGGTACACCGGGTCCGGGAACGCCAGGTGCAACCATTCCTCAACGGTGTGGAAATCATTGAGATTATATCCAAAGACCCGAATGAAGCTCTCGTTGATATACTGAAACGTTTTGTCCGGATTGATAATGGCTATGGGAAACGGGGAGTATTGTGTGATATTCGTGAAGATCTCATCGCTCTTACGCCGTGCTTCCTCAGAGGTATACTTCTGGAGGGCTATTGCAGCTACCCGGGCATACATCTCGATCATCTTGAGATCCGGAATGGATCGTTCCCTGTCTAAGAAAATTGTTGCATTCCCCATTATTTCGTCGCCACGGACAAACCCAATCGCGTAAATCTCACCGATTCCAAGTTCCGATTCCAGTGTATCGCAGACCGGTTTGGAAATGTTTCTGAATACAATATCAAACAGGGAGAGACGCGGGTTATGCAATATCCCTGTCTGGAACGCCGCTAATCCCGGGGCATCGATCTGGAACTCCATGCCAACCAGTTCCTTTCCAAGCGCCCGGGTGATCGCTTCCCGCTGCCGTTCGCCCATCGAAGCACTTTGTACCGTTACGATACCGGTTTTCGGGTCAAAGGAATTGACCACAACCATGGAATGCGGTACCAGGTTCTTGAAGTCGGATACGATTTTATCGTATATGTTTTCGGCCTGTCCTATCGTAATAAAGTCCAGCAGTTTCTGGGAAAAGAACTCCATTTCACCGATATACTCGTGGATCCTGGTATCAGCTGCCTTCCGCTCGGAGATATCACGGAATACCCCTTCTACACCGAGAATAGTCCCCGTCTGACTGTAATAGGTGTGGCTGTTCGTGGAAACGCAGAGGGGGGAACCGTCTTTTTTCTTTAAGACGACCTCATAGTTGCTGACCGAACCCTTTGAGGTTACCGCAGCAAGAAATTCCGTTCTCTTCTCGGGCTCCATATAGAAGTCCCGTGCTATGTTCCGTCCCAGGCATTCGTCAAGAGAAGAGAAACCGAGCATGCTTGCCCAGCTCGGGCTTGCCATGATCAGGTTGCCGTTTGTATCCGAACGATAAAAGACGTCCTGGATATTTTCAATTACGGTACGGTATATGCTCTCGCTCTCCATGAGCGCATTCTCTGCAATCGAGCGCTTCAGGGAGATGGATGCAGCCCGGACGTACGCCTCAATGAGAGATCTATTCTTCAGCTTCTGTCCTTTCCGGAGTGCAAATGTTATGTTTCCCAGGAGTTCCTCCTTCCAGATCAGGCCGATAGAATAAAATTCACCCAGGTTCAGGGCATCCTCAATCCCAGAACAGATTTCTGCCGGGATCTGCTGAAAGACGGTATTATAGAGGTCCTTTTTCGTGTTGTACACCGTTCCGGATAGAAACCCTTCCGGAGGTGCCTTGTCCCCGACCCTGAATTTCTGGCAGATCAGGTCCCTGCCGATATTCCGGGAGACAAGATCGAAATCTTTCTCGCTGAATGCGGCCCTCACCGTCAGGGTGATCGTTTTGGGATCATAGGAGCTGACAGTAATTGCTGCATCCGGAAGGATCTCGGACAATCCTTTTCCAATGGCGTGATAGATATTGTCATCGGGTGCCAGTTCAATAAAACGCTGCAGTTCCTCGGAGAAGAATTCCATCTGTACAACGTACTGCTGTATCTTCTCCGCTGCCTCTTTTTTTTCTGTGATATCATGCCCCACTGCCTGGTATTCGACGGGTTTTTCTTGGCTGTCATACATGGCACGCAGGGTCCAGGCAATCCAGCGGACCGGGTTTTTAGGCATTGCAAACCGGCACTGACAAGCAGCAACCGGGTTTTCCCGGCTCAGTGACTGAATGCATTGATCAAATGCTGTCCGGTCCTTGGCATGGATCGCATCAGAGAGGTGCGTGCCCAGCAGGTCTTCAGGTTTTTTATTTACGAAATGGGAATACGAGGCATTGACAAAAGTCAGAGTACCGTCCGGAAGGAACC
>JBAVWM010000293.1:0-1773 GCA_049697815.1 Methanoregula sp.
GATACCGGCCTCACCGACAGCACGGGCTGCCTCCTCCATCATGAAGTACATGTCATTGAAGGCAACCGTCCCGCTCTTTATCATCTCGAGGCAGGCGAGCCTCGTCCCCCAGTATACATCACCGGGGGTCAGGTGGGCTTCGAGCGGCCAGATCTTCTGGCTGAGCCAGTCCTGGAGGATCATATCGTCGGCATACCCCCGCAGGAGGCTCATGGCAGCATGGGTGTGGGTGTTTATGAACCCGGGAAGCGCAATCGCCCCGTTCCCGTCGATGATAAGGTCTGCTTCTCCCTTGTGTTCCCTCCGGACCCCGACACCCGCCGCCCCGATGATGCCGTTATCCTGCACAAAAATATCCGCAATCCTGCCATCCACCTGCACGTCTGCAATCAGGATCGACTGCTGCCTTTCAAAAATATCGTCCATAGTTCTCACCCCTTATGCCATCTCCATGGTGATCGTATTCAGAATCTGAGCGGTCCGCTCCCGGTACTGCCGGGAGATCTCCAGCACCTCGTCCCACGTGAGGACCCCGTCTGCAAGCCCGTTTGCGTAATTGTCCACCGTGCAGATGGCGGCAAACGGTATCCCGAGCTCGCGGGCAAGTGTTGCCTCGGATGCAAGGGTCATGCCCACGAGATCGGCAAACCGGGAAAGAGCTGCAATCTCGGCAACCGTCTCGAAACGCGGGCCCCGGGTCTGCACGTACGTGCCCCCCAGCCGGGCTGCCGGGATGAGCCGGCCGAGCTCCCGCGAAAGTTCCGGCGAGAGTTCCGGCATGACATGTTCGACAGCATGGTCGTGGATGGAGGGGATGTCGGTCATGCTCAGGTAATCGGTGGGTATGACGAGCGAGCCGGGCATAATGTCATGGTTCAGGGAACCGGATGAGCCGAATGCGATGACACGGTCCACGCCGGCAATGGCAAGTGCGGCCATATTCGCGCGGAAATTGATCCGGTGGGGTGGCAGGCCCTGCTGGTGACGCATCAGGAGTGCTACATCTCCCATGAGGAGTTCCGCGTTCCCGAACGGGGTATCAACCTGTGTTTTTTCCATGTCCGGAAGCGTCGAAAAGAGAAGACTCGTCCCGCCGATAATCCCGAGCATCACGGCCACCCCCCGGGCAAACGATCCCTGTCCATTTTTACTTCTTTGAGGACCTGTTGCATGAGATTCCTTTTCTGTCAGAATGGTTGGCGGGAGCAGCACTAATACTTAGCGCATTTGCCGGGGTTTGTTGTACAAAACGTGTGGGAAGGTTTTTTTAAGAGGGGCCCGGCCTCCCTGAAAAACACAATCTTCATACAAGTATAACCAAAAAGAAACGGTGGTGCAAGAGCATGGTTTGCAGCGAGTGCGGAACGCAGAATCCTGACACAAATCAGTTCTGCAAGAACTGTGGCAATCCGTTAAAAAAAAACGCCAGCCTCATGCAGTCACGCCCCGGCTGGCTACAGTATACCCTTCCGTTGCCCCCGCATAGGTCCCGCCGTACGGGGGGGTCACAGCAACAGGTAACACCCCCGCACAGCCCCTCCCGGGTACTCCCTTGAACCGGTCACACTCCCGATAGAACACGCGCTCACCGTTACAGGGATATCGGATTTTTTATGAGTTTCCTGGTCCCTCATTATCTAACCATACATCTGCGGGATTCTTGCCATTGTCATCGGTCCAGAGGTTATTTTAAGACAAGGAAAAGGTTAAGGATTGGGGTTATCATAACCCTTTCCTGGGCTTATTATCGGGTGCTTCTATTATGGTAAATGT
>JBAVWM010000294.1:0-1521 GCA_049697815.1 Methanoregula sp.
CCATAAGTCGCCGTGCCGCACAGAGGCCCTGAGGCGGGGAGCCCTCATAACATTACATTATTTTTTGCTCTGGAGAAATCATGTTACTTGACGCTCCAGGGGCTTCGCCCCGCCGCTTGGGCGCCCCCATTGCGATGACGCCGTATTACCTGTACTCAGAAATGGAGAATTTTTCAGAAGCAGGCAATGCAGAGTCATCACATGCGCCCCCGCCCCCAACGGGGCAGGGCAGGCGCAAGGGGGGCGATCATAGCTGATGCAAGAGGATTTCTCCAGAGCAAAAAAAATCAACAGGAGAGTTAAAAAGGGGATTATTTCGAGATATACCAGCCGGTCTGGGTCTCATTCAGGACTTTCTCTTCCGTCTTTTTCGTGAGCAGGCTGACCCCGACCATGGCGATGAATGAGATCACAAATGCATAGAATGAGAAGTGCAGCGGGATTGTCCCAAAGTCAATTCCGCCCATCTTCAGTTTCATGTAATTGAGCATGCCGAACGTGATGGAGAAGACAAGTCCCAGTGTCATGCTGGCAAGCGCTCCTTCACGGGTTGCACCGCGCCAGTACAGGCCGGCAAGAAGGGGAACGGCGAACGTGCCGAGCATGACACCGATACCCATCCAGATGAGGATCGCGAGCATCTCCGGCGGATTGATGGCAAGGAGCATAGTCACGACTGCCGAGATAACGACCACGATCTTGGAGATGAGGAGAACGGTCTTGTCAGGTGCATCGGGTTTCAGGATCTTCTTGTAGATATCCCACGAGAACATGGCGCCGATAGTCAGCATCAGCCGGTCGGTTGTCGACATGACTGCGGCTAGCACGATAACGGCAAAGACTGCCCAGATAGCCTCGATGGGTACGGCCGATTCTATGCCTTTTATGATCACGTAGTCCCCGGCATTCGCCACCTTGGGAAGGATGATAGTCCCTTCCCTGACAAGCACCTGACCGGCAAAACCGGTAAATTTTAAGAGGAACATCACGATGCCATAGGCAACGAATGCAATGATCGGGGCCCACCTGAAAAGCTTCACATCGCGAACGGTCAGGACATTGTTGATGACGTGCGGAGCACAGGCAAGTCCCACCATCAGGAGTATTGCAAAGGAGATGATATAGGGGATGGCGAACGCTCCTGTCGGGTTCCATGGCATGACCAGGTTCGGGTTGATCGAATACATGACTTCATTGACATGGGTGAAGCCGCCGGCCTTCCAGATGATGAGCGGTGCCATGACACAAACGCCGATGATCAGGATGGCAGACTGGATAACGCCGGCCCACGCAACGGCGTACAATCCGCCAATGGTCGTATAGAGCGTGACTACCAGCGTAGCAATGACAAGCGCGAGCCAGAGCGGGATGTCAAAGATCGCGATGAGCACGATCGCGATCGCGGTGTACTGCCCGACAAGGTAGATGAGGGAGACGATAATGCCCGCAACCGCAGAAAGGGAGCGGAGCGCAACAGGGCTCTCGTACCGGTGGGCAAGATAATCCTGAACGGTCATATAC
>JBAVWM010000295.1:0-8062 GCA_049697815.1 Methanoregula sp.
CGGTACAGGCAAGGATCACGGTGCCCTTCCCCTGCATCCGGGGTTTGTCCGGAGCACCGGAACGATCTCTTTCACGAAATGGTAATGGGCCTGCTGACAAACCGGACATTGTTCTTTTCCGGGGCGGTAAGGGTCCAGACGAACTCAGGTGCCCCGGCAAGGACTTTCTGGTTCTCATCCCGGACCTCGCCGATACGGAAGAAGAGCTGCCGGTATTTTACGAGTGTCCCGAAATTTGTTGTACCAGCTGCCCTGATCATCTTCTCAGGCCTCCGGACCGGGAACGTCCGCTGGCAGATGACGGAAATGCCGGTGCCGGTGCGGTACAAAGAGATATCCGAAAGCCCGTCCCGCTTCTGCACGGCGGCGAGCAGGGACGCAACCCGTACAATGCGGCTGTGAGGAGGGAACACAAAGAGCAGTACCTGCAGGGGGTTTTGGGAACGGAACCCGCGAGGAACATGGAACAGGAAAAACGGGGTGTTGGCTTTGACCTTACCCCGAATCGGTGACAAAGCCAGGATATAATACGGGAACCTCGAAGAGGGCGGTCATCTCCCCTTACGGGGATCAGTGGGGTACCAGTATTAACCCGGGGAATGTATTTAAGAATTACGCTGACGGGTTCTCTGAGCTGCCCGCGGGAGAGCACCATGCAGACATACCCGCTCTTTGCATTGATGGTCCCCGGGACCCGGATGATCCTGCGGATGTCGGCCGTGATCTTTGTATCAATTGCGATCCCCTCTGCAAGCACCCGGGCAATGATCTATTTCCTTGCTGCTTTTGCCATATCCTCCCGCACGAGCGGGGACGGGTCATCGTAGCGGCGGGAATCTGCACAGAGTACCGGGAACCCCTTGATCCACCAGAATGCGATGTACTTTACGCTCAGGTACGTTTCGGTCCCGGGCAGCCTGGTTCAGGACGGGCAAGACCATGTTCAACCCGGCTTTGTACCTAAAAAAAGAATATATCCATGAGCTGGTATCACACGTACTTACGAAAAGAACTATCGACCCCGGGTGAAAAAAATGAAGAAAACTGAAATACTGGGGATAGTTGCACTGCTCCTCATAATGGCATCGATAGCGGCGTGCGTTCAGGCGCCCGGACCGGCGCAGGGGCCGGCCGGTGACACCGTGATACAGTACAAATCCTACGGGGGATTCATCATGCCGGCGTATGCGATACAGGAACTGGTTGTTACAAATGACCGGGCGACCTTCACCATCAGTTCAGCGGACGGCAATAGTACGGAGCGGTATGAAAAGGCACTCAATAAGGAGCAGTTCAATGCGATCGTAAAGGTATTTTCAGATAACAGCTTCGACTCGTACGGGGACCGGTACGATGAGGGCCAGAACCATGTGACGGACGTTGGCTTTACGGATATAACGTTCACGGCAAACAACAGGACAAAGACCGTGACAACGTACAACGTGGATGAATACCTGCCGCCTGGGCTTGTAAGGATTCGGGAGAAACTCCGGGAGACGGTCGAATTTACAAAAATGCCCGGCGAGGGCCGGCTAAAGGCGCTTGCGGAGACCTGGATAACAGGTTCGCCGACGTACAAATACGACGGATCTGGTCTCGAATTCGTAGACTACGTCCAGCAGGAGTCATACCCGGTCCGGCATGTGCTCACCTACACGTTCATGAGCAGCCACGCAGGCTACGGCAACAGGTCCGGCAAGGCGACCGCACAGGTGATGACGGGGCACACGGTAAAGGTCACGATAGTTGGCGGCAACGTAGTAGCAGCAGTGACCGATGAGAAATGGGACGAGATGGGGCAGTTCATTATCGGCTCTGAAACAACCCTGTCCTACAGGCCAAAGCAGTGCGAGAAGACCGTATGGCAGCAGTGGGAGGAAAACTCCGGAAGGGTTTACATACGGATGCCTGCGGATGAGGAGATAATCAGGCACTACTATGCATCTGTCTACGAAATAGAAGTCAGGGATGTAAAGAAGATCCAGCTCGATCAGGTGACGTGCCAGGCATGCAATGTCTGCCCGGAGACATACCGGTTCGGGCTCGCCGTGAACGCGAGCGAGATGCAGCCATTGATTGACGAGGGATGGATAAGGACGGAATGATTTTTCCGTATACTGTGCTTTTGCCCCGGTCTAACCCTGGCATGTACGGGACTTGCGCACGAAGAACAAGAGTAAATAGGGGAACAAAGAGAAGGGAGGACTGGAGCGATAACCCATGCCCGATCTGAATACTGCCTCACCGGATCCTGAACAGCTGAAAAAAATTCTTGTCCTGCGGGAGCATGCCCGTGCGGACGCATGGCTCCGGAAGGACCGGCGGGCGCTCGAAGCCCTGCTTGCACCGGACTTTGTGGAGGTGAACAGCCTCGGCAGGTTCACCCGGGAGGAACTGCTCGACCGGCTCTTTTTGGCGCTCACCCTGCACGAGTTCATCATCGAGGACCCCGGTATCCGGATCACCGGAGAGAACACTGCGGTCCTCAGCTACCGGTGCCGCGAACGGCTGACCGCAGGTAAAAACTGATCGAAGGAACGTTCCGCGTCCTTGCCACCTATACCCGGGTCGGGAAGCAGTACCAGCTCTCGTTGTGGGAGATCCGGCCGGAATAAGAGATGGCGCTAAAAAGCAGACGCTACACCACGGGACGGACCCCGAGCAGGTCTGCGACTTCAAGATAATATGCCGCAAATCCCTTCCAGGGGCCCCAACGGTCCGCAAAGGTGCGTGCCTCTGCTGTGGATATCTTCCTGCCCGAAAGATAGAACTGCGAGATGAGCCTGCGCACGCCCACATCGTCCGCAGGGAAGGCATCGGGCCGGTGCAAGCCACGGAGGATGGTAAGCTCCGCGGTCCACCGCCCGATCCCCCGGATTTTCACGAGTTCCTCTATGACCATCTCCGTGTCCGGCTCCTGTCGGAAGCCTTCCACATCAAGATCGCCTTTCAGGATAAGCCGTGAAACATCCCGAATGTATTCCCCTTTGCGGACCGTCAGCCCGCAGGTGCGGAACGTGCTGTCGGCAGTGCCGGCAAGGATTTCCGGGTCCGGATAGCAATAATAGGTGATCCCCTCGAGATCCAGCTGTTTCCCGACAGAGCGGATCAGCCGGGTCTCAATGCTGTGGGCTGCTTTCAGGGAGATCTGCTGTTCGATGATCGAGTCTGTGAGCGCTTCGAAAACCGTCGGGGTGACAGGAGCCCTGACACCACGGAGCCTGACGCTCAGATCCGCAAGAACCGGGTCACCGGCAACAGCCCGGTAGAACGGGTCCATGTCGTCTGTGATGCTCAGTATGGTTGCCACCTGTTCCCCGGCACGCCATGCCTCGTCCCTCCTTACCGGACGATCGGACCGATGGGTGAGGGCCAGCTTCGGATCCTCCGTAGTGCCGGAAGACCTGACCTCGGCAAGCACCAGCGCATTGCCGGTATCAAGCACCTGCCGGAACACGCCGTCCCTGAATGTCCGGATATCCGGTTCACCCCCGGAAAAAATCGCAACGCTCAGGCTGAAATCAAAGGGTGGGTGAGGGACAAGGGTTGTCTGCTGCATGGTCACCTGCGGCTGGAGGAACCGTTGGAGCCGGGCCTTTTTTCCCTGTCATTTGCGTGAGTTTTCACGGTTTGGGGTATCCCATGCTGTGCAGCGTCTCTGCAATTTCATCGAGGATAGCCGGGTCATCGATCGTTGCCGGGACCGTGTAGGCAACCCCGTCTGCCATCTTCTTGATGGTTCCCCGCAGGATCTTGCCGGACCGGGTCTTCGGGAGACGCCTGACCACTGCCGCTGCCTTGAAAGAGGCGATGGGGCCGATCTTCTGCCGGACCATGCTGATAAGTTCCGGTCCAATCATGTCCTGTGTTTTTCCCGACCCGGCTTTCAGCACCACAAATCCCAGCGGCACCTCCCCCTTTACCGGATCATGGACACCGGCGACAGCACATTCGGCCACGTCAGGATGGGATGCCAGCACCTCTTCCATGGCACCGGTAGACAGACGGTGGCCGGCAACATTGATGATGTCGTCGGTCCTTCCCATGATCCAGAGATACCCGTCGTCATCGAAAAAACCGGCATCCGACGTCAGGTAATATCCCGGGTACGCGGAGAAGTAGGTCTTTATGCAATCGGCATCGTTGTTATAGAGCGTGGTGAAGCACCCGGGCGGCAGCGGCAGTTTTACTACCAGGTTACCGGTCTCGCCGGCAGGGACCTGCCTGCCCTGCGCATCCAGCACACGGATTTCATAGCCCGGCACCGGTTTTGTACAGGAACCCGGCCTGACCGGGAGCAGTTCCAGCCCGGCACAGTTCGCCCCTATCGACCAGCCGGTCTCGGTCTGCCACCAGTGATCGATGACCGGTACCTTCAGCTGCTCCTCCGCCCAGTGCAGGGTGTCGGGATCACAGCGTTCGCCCGCGAGAAAGAGCATCCGGAACCCGGATAGATTGTACTTTTTAATATACTCCCCGTTCGGATCTTCCTTGCGTATCGCCCGGAACGCCGTGGGGGCGCAGAAGAGGACCGATACCCTGTGTTCGGCGATCACCCGCCAGAACGCGCCGGGATCGGGAGTCCCCACGGATTTTCCTTCGTACAGGATGCTCGTGCAGCCGTAGAAGAGCGGGGCATAGACAATATAGGAATGCCCGACTACCCACCCGATATCCGAGGCAGCCCAGAAGACCTCGCCGGGTTGCATGCCGTAGATATTCTTCATGCTCCAGGTCAGGGCAACAAGATGGCCGCCATTGTCCCGCAGTACACCCTTGGGTTTTCCGGTTGTCCCGGAGGTATAGAGCAGGTAGAGGGGATCGGTTGCCTCAACCGGCACACACGCGGCAGGGCTTGCGTCCATGAACGTATCCCACGATATATCCCGTTCAGGACGGAGTCGGGTGGGACACTGCGGGCGCTGGACGATCACGCACACGGACGGCCGGTGGGTGCATAATTCCAGCGCACCGTCGAGAAGGGGCTTGTAAGGAATGATCCGTTTCACTTCAATCCCGCACGATGCCGAGATGATGACCCGGGGTTTGGCATCTTCGATGCGGGTGGCAAGTTCCCGTGCAGCAAACCCGCCAAAGACCACGGAATGAATGGCGCCGATACGGGCACAGGCAAGCATTGCGATCACCGCCTCCGGGATCATGGGCATATAGATCACCACGCGGTCTCCCCGGGTAACACCAAGCCCGCGAAGACCGCCGGCACACCGTGCCACGAGATCCCGGAGTTCCCGGTAGGTATATTTTTTCCGGGTATCGGTGACCGGGCTGTCGTAGATCAGGGCGACGTTCTCCCCTCTCCCGTTTTCGCAATGGATGTCAAGGGCTGCATAGCACGAATTGACCCGGCCCCCGTCGAACCACCGGTAAAACGGCGGATGGTCCCGGTTCAGTACGCGTTCAGAGCTCCGGAACCACGGGACATCCTCTGCTGCCCTGCCCCAGAACGTCTCCGGATCTTCCACTGCTTCACGGTATGCCCGTTCATACTCCCCGACCATGCACCACAATCCCCCGGCGTATGTACTAGGAAATAGGGTGGCGAGCTCTTAATTATTTCCCACCATCGCACCAAATAAGGGACAGTATGGTGCATTTCAGCGGGCACAGTGGTGCCCAGATGGTGCACCCAGTCGGTTCTGGCCGGTGCAGGACAAGGACATGGTACGAGAATGCGGGAGGTCAAAATAAAAGGACGGGGACGGGTCTGGCGTGAATGTGTTCAATGGTGTGGTCAGGACCTTGATGAGAGCATTTCCGTAAGGGTGCTCCCTTACGCTCCTTTTTTCCCTGCAAACAGGGGGACCAGTTCCCGGGCGGTTTCGTCGGATATAAAGGTGATAAGGACCTCTCCTGCCAGCAGCTTCCGGGAGGGCTGTATCCGGCTGGTGGTCTTTCCCCCGCTGCGGATCCAGACCTCCGCTATGCCAAAACGGGTGGGGAGTTCCAGGTCGCCAAGAGACTTCCCTTCCGCAACAGATCCGGGTTCGATGAGGAATGGGTGCACGTGCCGGTTGTGGAAGATAACCCGGGGGTCTTCCATCCCTGTTTCACCATTGGTACTCCTGGCGAACATGGTGGTGCCAACCTGTTTGACCTTTTTGATAATGTAGCCAACCTCTTCTTCCGGGATCTGGTATTTCTTCAGGACACGGGAAAAGATCTCCAGGGAAGTCTCGAACTCTTCCGATACCACCTCGTCAGCACCCAGTTCCAGCAGGTACCGCGCCTGGCGCATGGACCGGGTCCGTACAAGAATATACACGCCCGGCGCAAGCTGCCGTGCCGTCGTGATAATCCGGGGGATCGCATCCTCTTCGGAGATCACGATGACCAGGGTCCGTGCCCGGCGGATACCGGCATGTTCCAGCACTTCTGCCTGCACTGCGTCGCCGAACATGAAATGGGGGCGGAAGGTGGACCGCTCCTTCCGGATGATCTCCGGGTTCAGCTCGATGACCATGTAGGGAATCCCGGCGATGGTGGCTGCCCGGGCAACGCTTTGGCCGGTGATGCCGTAGCCGGCGATAACGAGATGATCGGACAGTTCCTTTTCCGGTTCCCCTGGGGGCTCATCCCGGATACGGAAAAAACGGCCCGGTACGATCCGGTAGAGAAGATCTACCGCCTTCGGTGCGGCATTCATGGAAAAGGGGGTCAGGGCCATCGTAATTATCGCCCCGGCAAGGAAGACCTGGTACACGGTTTCCGGTATGAGTGCCCCGTCAAGACCGCTCTTCGCCAGGATAAAGGAGAACTCCCCGATCTGGCAGAGTGCAAGGCCCGAAAAGACACAGACCCGGGCGGGCATGCCGATCACGGCGGCTGCACCAGCTCCTGTCAGGATCTTCACGACAATGATGAAGATGACGATCATGGCCACGTAATAGAATTCAGTAAAAATCGTCTGCGTGTCAAGGAGCATGCCGATAGAGAGGAAGAAGATGGCGGCAAAGACATCCCGGAACGGCGTGATGTTGCCCAGCGCATTGATATTGTAATCAGACTCCCCGATGATGAGCCCGGCAATGAACGCCCCGAGCGTGACCGAGAGCCCGGCCTCGCTCGTCAGCCATGCGATGAGGACACAGGTGCCGAACAGGGTGATCAGGAAGAGCTCGCGGTTCTTCTCGCGGGCCACCCGGAAGAGAAACGCGGGGATCACCCAGCGGGCCATAACGATAATGATGAGGATGATGAGGGCAACTTTTCCCACCTGGAGGGGGAGTGCGTTCAGGTCGGGACCCCCGGTCCCCACGAGGAGGGGGGTGATGAGCATCATCGGGATGATGGCAAGGTCCTGGAAGATGAGAATCCCTAAGAGGGTCCTTCCCTGGAGGGTGTCCACCTCGCCTTTCTCCTGCAGGATCTTCATGACAATGGCAGTACTGGAGAGGGAGACGATGAACCCGAAGATCAGCGCCTCGTTGAAGGGCATGCCGGCATACCACGTCAGGAGGGTGATTGCTGCAATCGTGGTGCAGACCTGGACGGTCCCGCCGATGATCACGGTCCGCCACGAGCGCAGGAGTTTCTGGAACGAGAATTCAAGACCGATCGTGAAGAGGAGCAGCACGATCCCGATATTGCCGAACGTGTCGATGGCTTCCTGGTTCGTGATAAGGGCAAGACCATAGGGCCCGACGAGCATGCCGATGATCAGGAAACTGACAATGCTGGGGATCTTCAGGCGCTGGCCGATGTACAGGAGGAGGACGGCAAGTACCAGGATACTTACAGCGGCAAGCAGCAGGTCCATGCAGAATCTCCCTCCGTTTTGTGGATACAAGGGTACCGATGAGCCGGATAGTATATCTTTTGCAATCCTTCCGGATCGCTATTTTTTCGGGAAAAACCGGATCAAGATTTATTTTTTATGCTCTGTAGAAAACATTTTTTTTACGTAAAATATTGCCCCCCTCTTGCGCCAATGAGTCCCCCGTTGGGGGACGGGGCGCATTGCGATTACCCGAGTCAGGTTGCAGCTCATACGTTGTCATCGCAATGGGGGGGGTGCCTCAGCGGCGGGGGCGAAGCCCCCGAG
>JBAVWM010000296.1:0-6169 GCA_049697815.1 Methanoregula sp.
AATAATTCAATCATCTGGCGTGCGTGGGAGAGATCCGATTGCGTGTCGATGACCACGCCGCCGCCCAGATTGATGAGCCCCGAGTTCGCATCGCATACGCGGTTCTTCGGGTTCTCGACCGCAAAACAGTTTTCGCTTACTTGATGCAGTTTCATAAGGACGCTCCAGGTCGGTGGTTTTGGTTAGCACTTCGTAAGTTGACGTACCATATATCTTTCCAATTCCATGAGGCCGTTCTGAATTTCATACCTTCCGTAACCACTAATCTTCCCATGACTCAATCCTCCCTATCGTCCAACCATAAGAAAATGGGGATAAGGATATAATGGGTAAATGGGTATAAAATCCTGTCTCAATGGCCCGGATATGTCAACGATCTGACCACCCGAGAGCATACATTCATCCTTTTTTATCCCCCAACAGATTACAGGTATTCCCTTCATGCCTGCCTGCCCGCTCCCGGGGTTTCATCTCATGGCCAAACCTGGTGGCCCCCGGTGTAACCTGTCCTGCCAGTATTGCTTCTACCTTCGCAAGGGAGAGCTGTATCCGGAAAGCCGGTTCCGCATGTCCGATGAAGTTCTCGAGGAGTACATCAGGCAGACCATAGAAGCACACTGCATACCGGAAGTAACCTTTGCATGGCAGGGGGGGGAGCCGACACTCCTGGGCCGGGATTTTTTTGAAAAGGCTATAGGAATTCAGAAGACCTATTGCAGGCCCGGCATGGTGATCCATAACACCATCCAGACGAATGGAATCCTGCTGGACGACGATTGGTGCGAATTTTTCAGGAAAAACCGGTTTTTAGTTGGTATCAGTATCGATGGGCCGCGGGAATTGCACGATGCCTGCAGGACAGACGCTGCGGGGAAGGGAACGTTTGACCGCGTGATGCAGGGGTTAGGTTTCTTAAAAAAGCACAAAGTAGATTTCAACAACCTTTGCACGATCAATGCGGTGAACAGTGTTCATCCCCTTGAAGTGTACCGTTTCTTCCGCGATGAGGTTAAGGCACAGTTTATCCAGTTCATCCCTGTTGTAGAACGTGATCGTCAGGGCAGTACATTGACCCCTTTCTCAGTTGATCCGGAACAGTTTGGGAAGTTCCTGATCGGGGTCTTCAATGAATGGGTGAGGCATGACGTGGGAACGATCTACGTCCAGCATTTCGACACTGCTCTTGCAAACTGGTACGGGGAGCCACATGGGATCTGTGTCTTTTCTCCGACTTGTGGATCTGCAATGGTAATCGAGCATAACGGCGATATCTATTCGTGCGATCATTTTGTCGATCAGGAACACCTTCTGGGCAATATTCTCAAAGTTCCGATCATTGAGCTGGTCAATAGTGAAATGCAAAGGCAGTTTGGACGTGATAAACGGGAAAAACTCCCGGAATACTGTAAAAAATGCCCTGTCCTCTTTGCATGCCGGGGGGAATGTCCAAAGAACCGGTTCACCCTGACACCTGATGGTGAACCGGGCCTGAATTACCTCTGCGACGGTTACCGGATGTTCTTTAGGCACATTGACGGGCCGATGAAATTCATGGTGCGGGAGTTACATGCCGGACGGGCCCCGGCGAACATTATGATGGACAGGAGCAATAACCGGTCCCGGCGTTCCCGCCAAGTATATAAATCAACATGAATGAGATACCTTTAGCACAACTTCCCGTGCTGGGAGGTGGAAACAAGTATGGGCATTGTAAAAAAGGTTGCTGCTGCGAAGGCAGTTTCAGGACGAAGAGACGATAAGAAAGAAGAGAAGAAAAAAGATAAGAAGTAACAAAAAAATCACCCTTTTTTTAGATGAATCATGGAATTTATTCCTCCAGCCCTGCTGTTTTCTCCATGGATTCAACCGCTAATGTAAAATTCTTATCGTTCTGTCCGATCTGATCAGGATACATTTTCGCAATCATTCGCAAAACAGTCTCAGAAAAAATTGTAAGAACTACCTTTTCCTTCCATACCATTAATGACGGCTGGAAGAATGGTGAATCACCCTGAACCTGTGATATCAATCCGGAGCTGACAGGCTTACTACCTGTCAATAGATTACATGCTCTTCGATGACGTCTTACACCAACGCCAATGGATAAGTATTATATTGTTCGATTCATGATACTCTGTCATGGCATCGAATCCGATAACGGAGTTCCAGAGGAGATACATGTCCTTTGGAGATATGCTCGGCGAGTGGCTCTACGGGTTTATCATGGTTGCCGTTGTCTGTGGGATAATAGGCGGATACAGTGAGATTGTACTGGAAAGCAATCTCGGCTATGGCAGGGTATACCTCACGGTGGTCCTGCTGGTACTCACCTTTGGAGTGAACATCATCTGGGGGATCATCGATGGCAGTACCGTGATTTACGGTGGCCTGACAGATAAGGCAGACCTGGAGAAGAATATCAGCAAGCTCAGGAAGGACAGGAAAAACAAGGAACTGAGGGACAAGATTCTCGATTCGCTCGGGGGCTCGCCCGTAGACTATCTTCCGGCTGAGGAGAAAGAAAAGATCGCAGACCGTATTATCGATGAGGCTCCGGAGGCCCCGGTGAGATATCATTTAAACAAGGACGACCGCAACACTCTGATCGCCATCGCCTCCTGTGACATCCTTGCCGTCATCCCGGTCATCCTCCCGTACCTGGTCCTCGGTTTCGGAAAAGTACCCCTGTTGCTCTCCCGGCTCATCGCCGCTATTGCCATCGGGTACATAATTTTCCTCTACGCCAAGCATACCGGCAGGAGGAAATGGCTGGCTGCCGGCATCTTCTTTATATTGACAATACTGATGATGCAAATAACCTACTACTACGGCTGGTGACCGGACCCGTGTCAGGGCCCAAGACCAGTAGCAGGCAGTGGCAGAACCGGCAAAGCAGCAGGGTGTGTTAGGCAGAAAATATACGGTTCCATTTTTTTTTAAATTAAGGTTTGGTTATTTTGCTATCATCCTTGTTCGTGTAGGGGGTTCCACGACTTCGATGAGCTCCGGTGCATCTGCGGGCAGGGAAGCCATTTTTCCGGCATACCACGCTGTAGCAGGGTTTGCCGATATGCCGTGGGCAAAGACACTGATGAGTACCGTTGTAGTTACTACTGCAGCAATTGTCTCCAGGCCAGGTATACCCGGGGACTCATTGAGCGTGATAAGCAACAGGACAATCGATGCCAGTCCCCGTGGTCCAAACCACCCGATGAACAGGACCGAATCGGTTTGCAATCCGGTTTTCATCAAAGATAATGCAACCGGAACTATCCGTATAAGCGTGAGGCTGAGTACAGCATAGAGGATAACGGCAGGTGTAATACCCGGAATGATACTCGCTGCGAGAATCCCGAAAATGAAAAATACTGCAAGACTAAAAATTTCACCTCCGGTCGAGGTAAATTCAATAATCGATTCGCCTACTGCCCTGCCGGTGAGTGTTGTCGCAAATCCCCCGACAAACGCGGCGATAAATCCACTGCCCCCCAGGGAGACTGCCGCGACATAGGAAATTACTGCAAGTGACAGAAAGCCGATCCACTGGAATCTCCCTCTCATCAGTCCCTTATCTACGGCCATATTGACGAGATATCCTCCCGCCAGACCGACGATCAGTCCTACAATAACGCCCCATCCAATCTGCTGACACGCAAAGATGACCCATTGACTGGCAGAAATATTAAACTCCTCTGCATTTGCAAGAATCAGGAACAGGGCAAAAAACGGAATTGCTCCCCCATCGTTGAGCCCGCTTTCAACATTCAGTGCCTGCCGGATCCTGCCGGGAACGAGAGGACTATTGACGATAACCTGGCCAAGCCCGGCATCCGTTGGTGCAAGAATGGCGCCTATCAGCGCTGCTTCAGGTAAGGCAATATCCGTAAAACAGAGTATCGCAATAAAAGCCCCCAAAAAGATCGTGAGGGGAAGACCTATCCCCAGTAATCGTGAAGGAAGACTGCGGTTTCCTTTCAATTTGTGGAAATCTATTCGTGCTGCATCGGAGAAAAGGATTAATACCAGCGCGATCTCTGAAAAAACCAGTACCAGTTCGCTGTATGCACCCACGAGGGGAACGATATCCAATCCTTCCGGACTGACCAGTATACCAATCGCGACGAATATTATCGGGGCGGTGACCATTGATCCTTCAATACGATGCGATACAAGAGAATAGATGAAGAGAACTATCGCAAAAATGATGGTACCGAGAAGGAGTATCGACATCATTGCAATCTAATACTAGCAAAGAGACCTATTTAAAAAGTATTCTTTATTGCCGTGGGGGTCCTCCTAACGAGAATTCCCGGTCTGCTCAAGAAGTGCTGCAATGGTTGTGGTCTGGTCAAGTTTCCCTATCTTTTCCTCGATACCTGCTGCCCGTAACACATCCCTCACCTGCCCGGATGCATTCGCCAGGCGAAGAGTGATCCCCTTCCGGTCGAGTTCTGTGATGAGATCCCGGATCATATCAGCGGCGGTCACATCCGTAATCGGGGAGGGTTGGAGATCAATTATCGCGAGATGAATTGGCCGCGTTTCCTGTCCCAGGGCTTTTGAAAAATTTTCCTTGAAACTTTCTGCATTGGCAAAGATCAGGGGAGCATCGATCCGGTAGATAAATACCCCCGGGACCATCTCATTTTCAGGGTGACGCTCACTGTCACTGAAAATGTCCGTGCCCGGAACCCTGGCTTCAACAGCCATATGCGGAAAGGTGGAACGATACAATATATCGATGAGCGAGAGAGCAGCACCGATAAGCACCCCGGCAAGAATCCCGAATATGAGAACGCCCCCAAAAGTGATCAGGGCGATATAGATCTCTGTTTTGTTGATATGCCCGATACGGGCAAGGCCGGGTATATCGACCATCTTGAACACCGCTACGACAATGAGTGCGGCGATAACGGGTTCTGCGAGATAGTAGAAGAACCCTGTCAGATATAGTACGACAAGGACCATCACCCCAGCGGCGATAGCACCGGCAAGTTGCGTCTTTGCGCCGTTCCGGTCATTGACCGCGGTCTTTGAGAAACTCCCGGAAATCGGAAATCCCTGAGCCATACCAACCGAGATACTGCTCGCACCCAGCGCCAGCAGTTCCTGGTTGTTGTCGACTTCATACACATGTGCCTTTGCATAGGTCCGGGCAATCGTGCTGAGCTCGACAAAGGAGAGAACGAAAAGGCCGATCGCAAGCGGGAAGACGATTTGCGCATCGCCAAGGGAAAAAACCGGAATCCCCAGTTCCGGGAGTCCCTGCGGGATGGTTCCGACAATCTCCACTCCCTGTTCAGCGAGATTGGTCATATCGACAAAGATGATGGAGAGTATGACCACGATAAGGGAACCGGGGAGACGCGGGAGCTTGTGTTCCAGGACAAAAAAAAGGAGAAGCGCCCCGATACCGAGTGCAAGTGCGTAGAGGTTTATTTCCGTAAGGTTCTGCAGGATGAAGACGATTTTTCCTATAAATGACGAGGGGGCTCCCGACAGACCGAGGAGTTTGGGGATCTGGCTAACAATGATCACAAGCCCGGTCCCGACCAGGAACCCTTTCATCACCGGGCCCGAGATCAGGTTGACAAGGAACCCAAGCCGCAGCAGCCATGCCACCACTGCAATAATCCCGACGAGAATTGCTGTCAGGGCAACAAGCCCGGCATACTGTGCAGGGGTGGTGATGACAATGGCGGCCAGGAATGTTGCCACCATGATGGCTTCAGAGGAGCTGGGCCCGACGGAGGCATGCCGCGAGGTGGCAAAGACGAAGTATGCCAGGGGAGCCATGATTCCTGCATAGAGCCCGTATTCAGGAGGAAGGCCGGCAAGCGTGGCATAGGCCATGTTGTCCGGGATGGCAAACGCGGCGAGCGTCAGACCGGCAATGAGGTCAAACTTCAGCCATGATTTGTCATAGGAAGGAAGCCAGCGCAAAACAGGCACTATATCGAGTACCCGGTGTTTGGCCGTTTCCAGCGATATCCCCCGGATATTCATGGTGTCTCCCGACGATGTTCAGGCCCGGAACGGGAACCTGAACGTGTCCTACCAGTGATTGGGAGAGAAGCAGTTATTAGTGTTTCGGATGCGATCAGGCCCGGATCAGGATGGTCGCCACTCACTGTGGTGAGAGCTTATGGTTAAAAAGGAATATTTTATG
>JBAVWM010000297.1:0-9388 GCA_049697815.1 Methanoregula sp.
GGCCCTGTATCGTTGCTAAATGTAGTCATTTCCGGGCACGCAAATGGCGCCAGGCCGCCAATCCGAGTTTGAAATGGCCGATTCCCGGAATCAGGGTGTCGGTTTTTACCGAAATGTTGTCGGTCGGACCCCCGGCGAGGGTAATCGGGGGTCAAAATGGCCTCTGTTGACTGCATCTCAGATCATCTCCGCGATCTTCCCCGGTACTGACGAGGAATTGTCTCCGGTTATCTCCGGGGAGCTGTCTGGCAATAGTGTCCTGTGAGAACATCCATTACCGGGGATGAGGCCGGCGTTTCAGCCGCAACCGGTTCTCCTGTACATGCTACCGGAGTTCCGGGTTCCTATCTTTTTTCCGGATCGTCCGGGGTCAGCTGCCTTACTTTCTTCTCGGTTTACCGGAATCAAGGATTTTTTTCAGCTCGTTGCTGTCTGCTGAACCGGCAGCATCCTCTGCTTTCCGTGCGGCATTACGTTTTCACCAGCCACCGGTATATCGGACTCCTGGGATCGATATGGAGCTGCTGGACCGGGTACCGTTCCGATAGATACATGACCTGATAACGTGCCGGTTTTATCTGTTGTGAATACCGGTTCTGTAACCGGTTTTACCTAGTGGTGATGAAAGATCACGAGGATGCCGTTATAGATGGTGAGGATCGCCTGGTATGTATCTATGCAGAAGGAAGAGAGAGGCACATGTTCGTGGCCTTTGAGTTTCTTGACGCAGCCCTGTGTAGATTTTCTTCGGCAGAAGCTCGTTTAATGCCACACGGATGCACTGGGCATTTTTTTTTGAGAGAGATCCTGCAGGTTTTTCTACACCTGCAGGAAAGGTTGACGGAGTACACTTAAATCCCGTATGAATCGCAGAACTCGTTGAGCTCGCGGGTCTTTTTGGTCCGGATATCAGACAGCCCCCGCCTTCGATTGCGAGAAGGGTGTCTTCACTGACCATCTGCTCGTCAACCTGGGACTCCATAAGCCGTGTGATGACTTCGTCATAGGTTGGAACTTCATGCGCGACTCCTTTGTCTCCTTCCGAATCCGGACGGGGATGCTCTCCATGCTCAGTTGCAGTGTGTAGCATATCGGGTTACTGGTGTATGCATGAGTAGGGCATGCTGGACAAAAGAGCAGATCAATGCTGGAGGCCACAAATGTACATCATGTGAGTGACATTGTCCACAAATTATGGAATTCTGCCACATGCTCCGG
This sequence comes from Methanoregula sp., assembly GCA_049697815.1. GTDB lineage: Archaea > Halobacteriota > Methanomicrobia > Methanomicrobiales > Methanospirillaceae > Methanoregula. The sequence continues at coordinate 1,219 of JBAVWM010000297.1, forward strand.
CATTCCGGGATGTTGTTTGAGCGTACGGATGCAATTGATCGGGGAGTGGTGGTAGCGGGCCGGCAGTGCGAGCGGTTGACACAGGCGGTGCTGGGCGTAGATCCCCTCCGGAAAAATTGTAGGTGGGAGGGTGGTACCCCCTACCCCCCTTTCACCAGGGAAACCGGCCGGAAAAACCTCTGGTCTATCATGAATAATCCAGATCGGAAGAAAACGGGACGGTCCTGAAAATCCGGAACGGAATTGAATCTAAAAAGGTGTCAGGAAAAAAGAATTGTAAAAAAATTTACTTCTTCCCGCCCTTTGCATGGGCCGGGCCTTTCTTCTCGTCGGCCTTGGCGGGTGCTGCACCCTTTGCTGCCGGTGCTGCTCCCTTTGCCGGGGCTGCTGCTTCCTTGCCGCCCTTTGCACCTTTTGCGCCACCCTTTGCTGCCTCTGCCGGCTCGGCTGCGGCTGCTGCGGCCTCTTCGGTAACAACCGGTGCTGCGACAACCTTCTCACCGACAAGCTTCGGTGCCGCGATGATCCTGCCGCTGACCTTGATCGTACTGACTTTGAGATGCGAAGGGGTCGGGAGCTTGTGACCGCTGTGCCGGAGCGCATCCTTGATCTTCTCAAGGTACGGGGGGGTGGAGTAGACAGTCATGATCTTCTGGTCCGGGTCAACCCGTGCAGCAGTGCCGACAGCCTTGCCGAATGCAAGACGCATGCCTTCCGAAACACGGTCAGCACCGGCACCGGTTGCCTGCTTGTTCTCACGCAGGACATGGTGGGGGAAGACGCGTACCTTGAAGTGGAAGTTCGACCTGCCCACATCCTTCATCAGCCGCCGGTTGGCGGTGATACGGGCTGCTTCAAGGGCACTGTGCCGGATCTGGCAGGCTTCATCTACGAGAAGATCAACTTCAAGCGGGAATTCCTGCGAGAGGTTGCCCATTTCGTACTGCACAATCTTGCTGCCGGGAACACCGCCCATATATTCGCGCCGGGTATAGGCTTTCTTGGAAATGTTCCTGTACATCTTTGCTGGTTTTCTGACCATCGCGTCCTCCTCCTGTGAAATAGTGTAAAAAGCGGGGCAAAATCAGCCGGAACCTGCCAGACTGTCATGCTAGTACGCTTCACAAACTGCTTTTATAAAATGGAGATGCGGCGTATTAAACCTTACTGGATTGAACACTTCTGACTTATAAGGTCCAGTACATTGCGCCGTATCAGGGCAAACTCAACACTGGTCCGGTCCCGTGGTCGTGAAAGGTCGAGAGGAAACATCTGGCAGATCCGTCCCGGGCGGGGTGTGAGGACGATAATCCGGTCAGAGAGGTAGACTGCCTCATCCACACTGTGGGTGATAAAAATAATCGTCTTTTTGGTCTCTTCCCAGATATCAAGGAGCTCCTTCTGGAGCATGTTCCGCGTCTGGGCATCGAGCGCCCCGAACGGCTCGTCCATCAGGAGGAGCACCGGGTCGAGCGCAAGTGCACGCGCCACCGCCACCCGCTGCCGCATCCCGCCCGAGAGTTCCGAGGGGTAACTGTCCCGGAACTGGGCGAGGTTGACGAGGTTGAGATAGCGATCCGCAATGCGGTACCGCTCATCCTTTCCCATCCCCTGCATCTCGAGGCCGAACGCGATGTTGTCGATGACCGTCCGCCACGGAAAGAGGGAGTACTCCTGGAAGACCATTCCCACCTTCGGGCTGGTGCCCCGGATCTCCTCCCCGTCAAGGATGATCGAGCCCGACTCCGCAGTATCAAGGCCGGCGATCATGCGCAGAAGCGTGGTCTTGCCGCAACCGGAGGATCCGAGGATGCAGACAAACTCCTTGTCCTTCACCTCAAAACTGATGTTGTCAAGGACCACGAGGCGGGAGCCGTCATCCCGCGGGAAGGACTGGTTCAGGGTATGGATTTCCAGTTTACCCATAATCACGCCACCTCCCCGGTCCGCCATTTCAGGAAGTGCCGGTCGATATAATACCGGAAGATCATATCGATTGCAAGGCCGATCAGCCCGAGGAGGAGCATGTAGACCACCACGGAGTCCATCTGGTGGAGGTCGTAGTAGAACCAGAGGTCCTTGCCCAGGCCGTTGTTGGAGACGCCGAAGAGTTCTGCGGCAACAAGGCACATCCACCCTACGCCGGTGGCGATCCGGATCCCGGAGACCACGGACGGCAGGGCTGCCGGGAACGCGATGTACCGTATCTGGTCCCGCGTCCGTGTACACCCGAGCATCCTGCCCGCCTCGACAAAGATGCGGGGTACTCCCTGGAAGCCGGTATAGGTATTGATCAGGATCGGGAAGACCGCTCCCACGAAGATGACGAAACCGGCCGAGACCGGCGTGAAGCCGAACCAGATGATCGCGAACGGGATCCACGCGAGCGGGGGGATCGGCCGGAGGATTTCGATGAGGGGATTGAGGAACTCGTCGGCCCGTCTGTTCCAGCCCATGGCAATGCCAATCGGGATGCCGATGAGGAGGGCCAGAGAAAGACCAATGGCAAAATGCATCAGGCTGACTGCAAAATCGGCAAGCAGGATCCCCTTCCCGAGGAGATCGATAAAAGCGTAGAGGACGTCTGCGGGCCCCGGCAGCAGGAAACTGTTCCTGATGATGAAGACGGCATAGCATTCCCAGACGATCAGGGCAAGGACAATGGCAAGGGCGCCGGGCCAGTGTTCCCCGATCCTGTGTACCCTGCTTCCGATGATGCTCAGCTCCTTTCGATCAATGCATGAACCGCAGCCCGGGTCCCGGGGACCGGTTGTTGCGGGTTATCATTATAGTACCCGTGCGTGACTACAAAAAAGGTTGGGGAAAGAGACCATCAATTCTTCTGGTAGAATGTCAGATCGAAGATCTCCTCCTTTGTGAGGGGTTTCTTGATGTACCCGAGATTGTACTGGATTGTTGCGTAGTCAAGGACCGGGCCTGTGATAATATTCGGGTCCGATGTCCAGCTCCCGTCCCATTCTTCCAGCGAGGATTTGACATCGGTCAGGTTCGCCTGGGTCTTGGCCGCGTAGATCATGGCTGCCTCATCGGGGTTCTGCTGGTTCCAGGCAACTGCCTTGTCGTTGGTCCTGATGATCTGCCGGACAATCTCCGGGTGCTCGCGGATCAGCCTGCCGCTGACCACGAGGACACAGCAGGTATGGTTGGGGTACATCTCGCCGGAGTGGACAACGATCTTACCCGTGCCCTGGTTCACGACCGTACTCGGGGAAGGGGTCGGCAGGAAGACGGCATCGACCTTGCCGGCCGTGATGGCCGTGACAGCATCGCCGGGGCTCATGCCCTTGATGAAGACATCCTTGTCCGGGGTGAGGTTATTCTTCTTGAGCCAGTCCCGGAGGATCGTGTCCTGGATGCTCCCTGCAGGGAACGTGGCAACGGTCTTCCCGGCAAGGCTCTGCGGGCCCGTATAATCGAGAGCATTCCTGACCACGAGATCGGAACCCTGCGTGTTGACACCGGCAACGATCTTCGCGTCAAGTCCGGTGGCGAGCGCACTCAGGACCGGGGCCGCTCCGACATACGCAACATCAAGGTCACCGGCAAGCATCGCCTGCATCTCGGGCGGGCCGCTCGGGAAGACCTTGTCGGAAACGTTCTGGACACCGTACTGGGCAAGGTCCTGCTGCCACCAGCCTTTGCTCATGGCGGTGATCTCTGCCATCTGGTGAGTGCTGGGCTGGTACCCGATTACGAGCGTTTTGATCGGTGCTGCAGTTGTCGGGACTGCGGAACCAGACGGGGTCGTCGTAGTGCCGGCCTGCTGGGTGCAGCCGGCAGTGAGCAGTAAGAGCGCAATTGCGAGAAGGGCAATTGCGGTAATCCTCATCGGTTTCATGCGGACAGTATTGTTCTGTCAATAATAAAAAAGTGTCTCAATAAGGCAATTATTCTCTCTTTTTGGGACAAGAAATGGGTATAAGTCTGACAAAAGGATAACATAAAGTGTATAGTTGTCCACTTCCAACAAAACAAATCCACTCTTTTTATGACAAAAAGAAAAAATTTTTAAAAATTTAACCTGATTGTATCAACTATATGGTACAGACAGACCCCATCGATCGCCTCATGCGCGCTGCACTCACATCGGATGAGGAATTTGTTGCCACCCTTGACGACCTGTTGCGCCGCGACCTCCGGATCAGTATCCGGGAGTTGTCGGAAGCGAGCGGGATTGCCCAGAGTTCATTATACAAGATTCTCCATGGCAGGCGATCCCCGAATCTCTCCACTCTCCGCGCTATCATGCGGGCAATGCGCCAGTTCTACCGGGCTGGTGAAGGGGAGTTCATCGGGCTCATCGTTGCCCGATCGGTGCTCGACACCATAGAGGAACGTACCATGGATGTCGAAAATCGTCGTGTGAAGGTGCGGGAGTACCCAGTCCATACAATGGAAGACGCGATCGTTGCCGGAGTGCGGGCGGAGCGCGAAGGGGCGGTTGCCATTGTCTGCGCCCCGATCGTATCGAGCATCATCGAGCAGCTCGTCCACATTCCGGTGGCAACGATCATCCCCCGCGAGTCGGTCCAGCGGGCGATCGAGCTTGCCGCCCGCAAGGCGTGGCTTTAATCAGACTACAACCAATAGTACCGGTATCCAAAAGATGGGTGAACGGATGCGAACCGACGTTGTACGACGGGGGCGCCTCTCGGGCGAGCGGACCGGCGAGATGATGCAGTTCCTCTCCTCGATGGAGGCTGACAGTCATATTGCGGACGCGGATATCCTTGTGGATATCGCACACGTCCTGATGCTGGACAACCAGAAGATCAATGACCGCAGGGTTACCCGGCAGATCCTTGCAGTGCTGCTGGAGATGCACGATCATGGAGTCCCGGACGGGGTCTTTGATGAACGGTTCGAGGACGTTCATGCCGGTATCGAGTCGTTTCTCATTGAATCCGCAGGAGCGGAAGCCGGCGGGAGGATGCACATGGGGCGGTCGCGGAACGACGAGGTCGCGACCTGTATCCGTATCAGATTGAGAAGAGAACTCCTCAAGCAGATGGCAGCGCTCATCAAAGTCCGGCAGGTCCTTATTACCGTTGCCGCAAAGCATACAGAGAGCGTGATGCCGGGATTCACCCACCTGCAGCACGCCCAGCCGACAACGCTTGCCCACCATCTCCTTGCCTACGAACAGGCATTCTCCCGGGACTTCGACCGGATGAAGGATGCGTATGCCCGGGTGAATCTCTCCCCTCTCGGAGCTGCTGCATTCGCTTCCACCGGCTACCCCATTGACCGTGATTACACCGCATCCCTCCTCGGGTTCGACGGTCTTGTTACAAACTCGATGGATGCCGTTGCCACCCGGGACTTTGCGCTCGAAACGCTTGCCGGCATTTCCATTATGATGACGAACACGAGCCGGCTCTGCGAGGAACTGATCCTCTGGTCAACCTCGTTTGTGAAATTTGTCAGCCTTGACGACGCGTTCTGTTCTACCTCCTCCATCATGCCCCAGAAGAAGAACCCGGACACTGCCGAGATCATGCGGGCCAAGAGCGCATCGGTCTTCGGATCCTTCGCAAGTGCCCTTGTTACGGTCAAGGGGCTTCCCATGAGTTACAACCGCGACCTGCAGGAACTCACGCCGAACATCTGGCGCGGGATGCATGATGCGAAGGCAAGCCTCTGCCTGCTTTCCGAGATGCTTGCCAGTGCAGAGTTTGAGACCACGAGGATGAAGGATGAGGCAGGCAAAGGCTTCTCGACTGCTACCGAACTTGCCGACACCCTCGTCCGCTCCTACAGCCTGCCGTTCCGAACCGCCCACACCATTGTGGGAAGAGCGGTCCAGAAAGGCAGCCTCTCGCTCGCAACTCTTGAAAAGGCAGCGCAGGAGTTCGGGCCGGATATTTCCTTAAAGAAGAAAGGGCTCACCCAGAAGAAGATCGACGAGGTACTGGACGTGAATTATTCCCTTGCATTACGCAAAGCTCCCGGTGGTCCCGCACCGGCTGCAACAAAACAGGCAATCAAAAACTGCAAAAAACAGCTCGATGCCGATTCCGCCATCACCGAAAAACGTCTCGCCCGCCTCGCAAAGGCACGGGAGAATCTCATCATTGAAGCCCGGAGGCTGGTAGCATAACTTCGCAGTTCCTGTCCGGAGACCGGATCCAGTGCACCTACAGGGGCACGAGCAGGAAAGGCGTGTATATTACCGAGCGCGACGGCATGGCAGTCGTCAAACTCGATTCCGGGTATAATATCGGCGTGCCACCCGCCTCCTGCACCCTTACGGAGCGGTCAGCTCCCGTACCGCCAAAACAGCCCGATGTTGTCCAGAACAAGAACCTCCCGACCCTCGCGATCGTCTCCACCGGAGGGACGATCGCAAGCAGGATCGATTACCGGACCGGCTCGGTCACGAGCCAGTTCAATGCAAACGATATTCTGACAGCGATTCCCGAACTGAAAGAGATCGCCAACTACCGCACGATCCCGCTTGCAACGATCCTCTCGGAGAACATGACACCCGCTATCTGGCAGGATCTTGCCCGGGCTGTCCACGCGGAGATAAAGAACGACGCAACGGGTGTTATCGTCACGCACGGCACCGATACGATGGCGTACAGCGCAGCGGTGCTCAGTTTCATGATCGATACTCCGGTTCCCATCGTTTTTGTTGGTTCCCAGAGGTCGGCAGACCGGCCATCGAGCGATAATGCAATGAATGCTGTCTGTGCCGCGGCAGCCGCAACAAGCGATCTCGGGGAAGTCGTAGTCGTGATGCACGCGACAACAAACGATGACACCTGTGCCATTCACCGGGGTACAAGGGTGCGCAAGATGCATACCTCCCGCCGCGATGCGTTCCGCAGCCTCGGCATTGACCCGATAGGCGACGTTGAGTATCCCTCGCGGAAAGTCACCCTTGCAAAGGATGCGATCCGACGCGGGAAGCGCACCCTTGCACTCCATGATGCGCTTGACCCCCACTGTGCCCTCATCCAGTCCTACCCGGGCATGTCACCGGACATCCTGAAAGCATACGAAGGATACCGCGGCCTCGTGATCGCGGGGACCGGCCTCGGGCACACCAGCACCACGCTGATCCCGCCGCTGAAACACCTTGTACAGAGCGGGACGCTCGTTATCATGACCTCACAATGCATGCACGGCAGGGTCTGCGACCGGGTTTATGACACCGGCCGCGACCTTCTCGATGCCGGTGTCATCGAGGGCGGTGACCTGCTCCCGGAAGTAGCGCTTGTAAAACTGATGTGGGTGCTCGGAAACGCATCGGACAAAAAGAAAGCGACAGCAATGATGCAGGACGATCTCAAAGGCGAGTCCATGCGGAGGAGCGCCCATGGATTATAAGGCCCTCGGACTCGTGGCCGGCATCGAGATCCACCAGCAGCTGGACACGCAGGAGAAGCTCTTCTGCCACTGCCCAACCACGGTGCGCGAGATCGCGGAACATGATGGCGAGTTCGCCCGCTACCTCAGGGCAACGGTCAGTGAGATGGGGGAGATCGACCGGGCTGCAATGGAAGAGATGAAGCATGACCGTAAGTTCCAGTATTATTCGTACGACACCACCTGTCTTGTGGAGAACGATGAAGAACCCCCGGCGCCCGTGAACGATGAGGCACTCTCGGTCTGCCTTACGATTGGAAAGATGTTCGACATGATGCCGGTCCCACAGGTGCACACCATGAGAAAACTCGTTATCGACGGCTCCAACACGAGCGGCTTCCAGCGCACGGCACTCATAGCATTCAACGGTACCCTCCCGGATGGCGGGCAGATCGAGACGATCTGCCTTGAGGAGGAGGCTGCGCAGCGGGTGAGCGGCGAGGTCTTCAGCCTCGACCGGCTCGGGATTCCGCTTATCGAGATCACCACCTCTCCCTGCATGCACACACCGGAGGATGTCCAGAACGTGGCCGAGTATATCGGGATGGTGCTCCGTTCTACCGGAAAAGTGAAACGGGGGCTCGGGACCATCCGGCAGGACGTCAATATCTCAATTGCAGACGGTGCCCGCGTCGAGATCAAAGGGGTACAGGAACTCGACCTTATAGCAGAGGTTGTCCGGCGCGAGGTACAGCGTCAGCAGAGCCTGCTTACAATCCGTAACGAACTCAAATTACGGGGGGCTTGTGTTGATGCACGTGCCGGTGTCGATGTG
>JBAVWM010000298.1:0-2764 GCA_049697815.1 Methanoregula sp.
TATCGTGCGAGACGCTGGACGCGATTGCACCGCCGGAAAAACCGAACCCGTGTATCAGCCCGACCCCGCAGGGCCCCGGGCGGTAGCGGTTGACCACCACTACTTTCAGGATATCTTGGCCAGGATCCGGAACATCCTGTGCATCGAGAGCATACTCGAGCGGCTCCGTGATGATCTGGCCGGGGACAAGACCGATCACCCGGGCCGTACCGGAACCGGTGATGCGGATGGACCGGGCAGACGGCGTTGTGCAATGGAATGACTCCGGTGGGACCGTGGTCCTTACAGGCTTTGTTATCGGGACTTCCACGCCGCACCGGAACACTTTTGTTACATTGAAACGGCGCGGGTCATCGATGACACAGAAATCTGCCCGCCTGCCCGGCACCAGCGCCCCCCGGTCGGACAGGCCGAACCGTTCTGAGGGGGAGAGCGTTGCCATCCGGATGGCGAGTTCCGGGGAAAGGCCGCAAACAATTGCCTTCCGGATACAGCGGTCGATATGCCCGCTCTCCATCAGCAGATCTGCATGGCAGTCATCAGTTGCAAAACAGCAGCGGGAGACGGTTATCGGGTTAACAAGGGGAATGAGCGCAGCGATATTGCGCTCGGTCGATCCTTCCCGGACGAAAATATACATTCCCCGCTCCATTTTCTCCTTTGCCTCGGCAAGGGTGGTGCATTCATGGTCGCTCTGGAGCCCGGCAAGGACGTATGCATTGAGATCCTTTCCGGTAAGCAGCGGGGCATGACCGTCCCGGACCGGCAAGAGTGCGAGCTTCTCCGCGAGGCCCGGTTCACCGTCAAGGACACCCGGCACGTTCATCATCTCCGCGAGACCGACGACACCCGCTCTCCCGATAAATGGCACGAGGTCGACGGCATCCAGCGTTGCCCCGCCGGCTTCTGTTGGCGTAGCAGGGACACAGGACGGGAGCAGGTACAGGATATCAGCTTCCGCACCTTCCCGTTCAGCAAGCATGAACTCAAGGCCTGCGCTACCGGCCACGTTCGCGATCTCGTGGGGATCTGCAACAACGGTCGTTGTCCCGTGGAGTGCCACCAGCCGGGCATATTCCCGGGGGGTAAGGAGCGAGCTCTCGATATGCACATGGGCATCGATAAGGCCGGGGACAATGTACTGTCCCTTAAAATCGTACATGGTTTTTGCGGTATAATCCCCGATACCAAGAACAACGCCGTCCTTTATTGCGAGCGTGCCGGTATCCCAGGAGCAGGTGAACGGGTTGAAGATGACGGCATTTTTACAGATAATATCTGCAGGAACACGGCCACGGGCTGCATCGAGTAAGTCAGTTCTTTTCGTTTCCATCTACTTCACCGCAATATCCCGGATGGTCGCGGCCTTCCGTTCACCGTTCTGGATGAGATAGATATACAGTTTGTACTGGCCGGGATCCAGGATACCGGGAATGAGTGCGGTATTCTCACCCTGCTGCAGGACAAGGGGTGCGTACAACACGTCAGTCTCTTCCTGCTGGTTATTGTTTATCTCGTACACCGTCACCTGGATATACCCCTCGGAAGGCCCGCCGGTATTGGTGATCGGGAGTGATACCGTGTTATTGCCATACTCTGCATTCCCGATGACGATGGTGGTGCAGCCGGAAAAAATCGGGGCGACAAACAGTATCCCAAAACAGATCAGGACCGGGTTGCAGCGGGCGGACATTAATCAGATGTAAAACCCGGTAACCATAAAACTATGGCATGGCCGGGCAGACACCATCTGCCGGAATCGTGATGTTTTCGTATTTTTCGTGAATTACCCGTTCCCGGCCTTTTTTCTGGAAACGGCAGGTACATGAAAACGGATGAACCCGAACCGGAGGTTCTGCGTAAGGCGCTCAGGATCAATGTACGGGAATTAAATTTTCTCTACAGAGATCCGGATGCGGTCTCCGGCTTTGAGCGAATGCCCTTTGGGGATATCGATGTTGAACCAGAGTGCGTCGGGATTGTCCTGTGTCGGATCCTGTGACATAAGACAGTCCTTTTTATCATTGATACCTGCCACAAATTCGATCTCTGATTCGAATTCGAGAATTTTTTTCATGATAAAGAAAAAGGGAAAAATGAAATCAGATTGCACGTGGCGTAACCATCCACGTTGTGCTGTTCGAATAGCTCCACCTGATGATGGCGAGTTCCCTGCAGCTGTCGGCAAGGATAGCCATGTTTGTCCCTACCTCTTTGGGAGATAATCCAAGGTCTTTTGCAATGTATTTTGACTTGAAATAGTGTTTACCCTTGGTTATACCCGAGTTGAGGTAACGGACAATTTTGTGCTGGGTCTCGTTGTAAGTCTCGCGTAATCTTTTCGTTGCTGACATGATGTGCCTCAGCGCTTGAAAATTCATATGAATTAATTTCTATATATAACTAACTGATGGTTGGTTCGAAATTACGGTCTTTTTTCTTTGTCTTGGACGTAATTTCGACCAGAAAGCATATATCTGGTGCTCCGGTTATTTTTTCCGGGAGTGCTTTGCCGGACTCCCGTTGGTTGATTTCCGGGTAAAATTTGAGGTTTTTTCTCAAACGGAGAGTAAATCTCAGAGTTTCTGGACTTCGGCGTCGGATATCTTCTGGATCAACGCTTCCAGAACCACATCGCGCATACCTTCCACGAATTTTATGCTGCCAACAACAAGATGCCCGCCCCCGCTGATACCGCCTCCCGGGATCTCATTATGGAGTTCACGGACCATGCGGGGGATGTTCATGAGCACGCCCTTTGACC
>JBAVWM010000299.1:0-8911 GCA_049697815.1 Methanoregula sp.
AGGGCAGCAGGCCAGACCACAGAAACCAGAACCCTGCACTTACAGCCGGGAACTGGAGTTCGACCTTACCGATATCGTCCCACTGGTTGCAGTCTCCCCCCGGGTGGATACGGTAAAACCCGTGCAGGACCTTGCAGGGGTGTCCCTTGACCAGGTCTTTATCGGTACCTGCACGAACGGGAGGTATTCCGATCTTGCCCGTTGTGCGAAGATCGTGAAGGGCAAAAAAGTTGCAGTGCGGACGATCGTTGTCCCGGCATCCCGTGCTGTTCTTGCAGAAGCGATTCGGAACGGCGTGCTTGCGGATCTTGTCGGGGCGGGCTGCACGATCGGTCCACCGGGCTGTGGTCCCTGTCTCGGGGCACACATGGGCGTACTGGGAGAAGGGGAGGTCTGTCTCTCGACAGCTAACCGGAATTTCAGGAACCGCATGGGTGTTGGCGGGGAGATCTACCTGTCTTCGGTTGCAACAGCGGCCACGAGCGCCCTTGCCGGTGAGATCACGGAACCGGAAGTGGACTAAATGCTGGGCGCTGGTCATGCGGTCTGTCTCGGGCCGGATATCGACACCGACCTCATCATTGCCGGGCGATATCTCCGGACTAAGGACCACAGCATCTGGGTCTCCCATGTCTTTGAGGATCTCGACCCCGCTCTTGCCGGGCAGTTGAACGGCGCTGTTATCTTAGCAGGGAAGAACTTCGGCTGCGGATCATCGCGGGAACAGGCCGCAATCGCGCTCAGGGAATCCGGAGTTGCCGCGGTCATTGCCCCGAGTTTTGCCCGGATCTTCTTCCGGAATGCCATCAATGTCGGGCTCCCTGCCATTGAATGCAGCCTCTCCTGCGCCGGAGGAGAGAACGTGCGGTTTGATCTTACCGCCGGCTGGGTAGCGGCAGGTGGCAACCTGTACCCCATCCGCCCGCTCTCCCCCCGGATGCAGGAGATCCTTAGTGCGGGTGGGCTGGTGAATTACTTGAGGGCACATCGATGATCTTTCCCGAGCACTGCAAGCAGGTGGGGCACGCCTCCACAAAACCCTGCGACGACAAGGTCTACTTCTTAAGCCGCTGGCTCCTGCGGGATACCCCCGGGGGACACGAGATACTGGAAGTGGCGCTGGACGGGACAAAAAAGGGAATGATGCGTGCGGTTCTCTCGTTCCGGGTACTTGCGCAGGAAAACGAGGTGTACCACTATCCTGAAAAGGTGAACCTCCACAATCGCACAAGACTCGTGGAACTGGCCCTCGACACCGGTCACCGGTGCACGATCTTCACCGGTCATGACGAGCACCAGACCTTTGTCCTTGACCCGGACCTCTCAGGGTTTCTGAAGGTTCACGTATATGATGTAAGCCCACCCCGGCCCAGTCTGTCGTCCTGTATCCGCGAGCTCGAAAATGCCGGGCTCTTCGGAGACCTGTCCGTGCAGTTCTGCCACCATATCAGGGACATCACGGAGGTGCGTGCGGATGTGTACCCGTGCCGGGCAGCCGGGTTTGAGAGGACGCTTGATGCAGATGCCATGCAGGGCGGTGAGCGGGTTGCCGGCTGCCTGACCGCATCCCAGTTCTATACCGAATGTTATGGCACGGATTTTCATCTCGTCAACATCTGCCCCCTCGAATGCGTCCGGGAGGAGCCCTTCATTGCCCGCTGCTGCCGGACAGAACGGGAAGGGATCAATTTGTGGAACGGACAGAGCGGCTCCGTGGTTCACTGGGGCGCCCATCCGGTGAAAATCTATAATGCGGTCAGGGATCTGGTCACTCGTGGGAGAGCACAATGACCCGGGTTGCAATTGTGGAAGGGGACGGGATCGGCCACGAAGTGATCCCGGTTGCACGCCGTGTCTTGGAACTGCTGCATCCCGAATACGAGTATTTCAATGTCGATGTCGGGTACGGTGAGTGGGAACGGACCGGCTGTCCCTGCACGGACCCGGATATTGCGGAACTGAAGACAGCAGACGCGATCCTGTTCGGTGCAGTCACTACGCCACCTATGAAGGACTACCAGAGCGTGGTGCTGCGGATCCGTAAAGCTCTCGATCTCTATGCCAATCTCCGCCCGGTCAAAAATGACACCTTTGATATTGTGATCGTACGCGAGAATACCGAAGGGCTCTATTCGGGAATTGAGGAGGTTACTCCCGAACGTGCGACTACCCTGCGCATTGTCAGCAAAAAGGGGAGCGAACGGATTATCCGGAAGGCGATTGATCTGGCGCGGCAGAGGAACGGATTGCTGACCATCGGGCATAAGGCCAATGTCATCAAATCGGATGTCTTTTTCCGGGATATCTGCCTTGCCGAGGCAAAGGCGGCCGGCATTCCCTGCAACGACAAGTTCATTGATGCGCTTTCACTTGACCTCCTCCAGCACCCGGAGAACTACAGTATCGTGGTGACAACGAACATGTTCGGGGACATCCTTTCCGATGTTGCGGCATATCTCGTGGGGGGTCTCGGCCTTGTTCCGAGCGCAAATATCGGCGACCGGTATGCCCTCTTCGAGCCGGTCCACGGGAGCGCTCCCGATATTGCCGGGCAGAATATCGCAAATCCGATCGCGGCGGTGCGGAGCGCGTCCATGCTCCTTGACCATCTCGGTGATTCTTCGGGTGCCGCGTCTGTCGAGAACTCTGTCCGGCAGTTACTTAAAAAAGGGATATGCACTCGGGATATGGGAGGCAGCACCGGGACCCGTGAATTTGGCGATGCTCTGGTACAATCCCTCCTGCGACAGTGTTGAGCGTCTTACGGCGCACATGTAAGTGTAGTGAATAAAACCCTGAAAAATCCCATAATTACTGGATGACCCGGTATCCTGCCCGCGTAAATACATCCTCCACGTTTTTTTCCCACTGTTCATCGTCAAGAACCGGAATATCCCGGATTGTACGGCACCATAGGTCGAGAAGCGTCCTGTCTTCTGTAGAGAGGGACCGGGTCCCCTGCAGCACCCGTCCGGCTTTGTTTCCGTCCCGGTCTAGAATGAGGATACGGGAGCAGAGATACCTGCGGCAGAGTTCCGGCCGGCTGGCGTGCACCGTGCAGATGCGCGCATGGGGAGCCCGCTGCCTGAGGAAGGGGCAGGCGATGGATTTTCTCTCCTCCTGCTGCTGAACGCGAAAGAGTACCCGTTTATTTGGGTCAACGGAAACGACCCGTTCCTCGCCATTAGTGAACCCTATCCGGAATTCGTAGGGGCTGATCTGCTCCTGGATGCTGATGATCTCCCCCATGGTACTGCAGCAGTCACCGCAGCACTGACATACAAAGGTCATAGCGAGGCATCCCTTTATTGCCGGTTAGTACCCCGGAACGGATAAATATCGTGTTCATTCCGAAGTATCCTCATCTGAAACGATAACCAGATCATTCCGTAAGGTATTCAATATCCCGGTACGATAATTCTGACGGGAAGTGGCACACTATCAGCATCAGTATCATCGGGACGGCTGCAGCAATTCCCCTGCTCATCCTTATAGCCCGGATCGTTGAGACAAGTCTCGAGACCATCAGGACTATCTATATTGCGCGGGGGCACGCCGATCTGGCAGCCTGCATCGGCATCATAAAAACGGGTATCTGGCTCCTCTCTACCGGTCTTGTGCTTACGAATCTTTCAGATTACTGGAACCTGTTTGCCTATCTCGCCGGGTATGGGATTGGGACTCTTCTCGGTATGGAGATCGAGAAGATGATCTCTCTGGGACATGTGATCGTCCGGCTGATCACTCCCGAAGACCCCCAGCCGCTTATCGTGCATCTGGCAGGGCTTGGGTACGGTATGACAAGGATAGAAGGCTCCGGCAGTTTCTCGAATACGGTCACGATTATCCTCATGATTGTTCCACGGCCTGAACTGGGGCGCCTTCTGAACATCCTTTCGAAGGAATACCCCGCAATTCTCTATACCGTGGAAGATGTACGGAATATCACGGAAGGTGCAAAGATATTCCACCATGATACAAAGAGCAGGATACTGGGGTTCTTCGGCATCTGAAAATTTCTGTTTTCAAGGTATCACGAACACAAACTCTATGTTCCGGTACCCCCACCACTGCTTATGCCTCTTACGACCCACCCCGGCCAGGAAAAACCGATAGGTTCCCGTCTTCTGATTTTCAATGTACGGACCAATATGGTTGAGGATGTTGCCCCCATTACGAAGACCGAGGCGGAATGGAAAGCGCTGCTCACGCCAGAGCAGTTCGATGTAGCACGAAAGAAAGGAACGGAATATGCATTTTCGGGTAAATACCATGCAACAAAGGAACCCGGTATCTACCGGTGTATCTGCTGCGGTACGGATCTCTTTGATGCAGCCACCAAGTTTGATTCCGGAACCGGGTGGCCAAGTTTTTATACACCGGTCTCCGGGCTTAATATCCGGCTCGTCCCTGATACATCAGGGGGTATGAGCCGGACTG
Organism: Methanoregula sp.; assembly: GCA_049697815.1. Taxonomy (GTDB): domain Archaea; phylum Halobacteriota; class Methanomicrobia; order Methanomicrobiales; family Methanospirillaceae; genus Methanoregula. Next base: position 4,441 of record JBAVWM010000299.1, read on the forward strand.
AAGTACTGTGTGCACGCTGTGGTGCGCACCTGGGTCATGTGTTTGATGACGGGCCGCTTCCCACAGGAAAGCGCTACTGCATGAACTCGGCCTCGCTGGATTTTCACAGGAATTCATGACCGTCTTCATTCTTATCAGGAAGACGGTATCTGCGACGTGGGCGATATCGTTCGTGCAAGGTATAAATAGTGAATAAAAGATAAAATAAGCGAAATCCATACATGCGCATTGGTTACCCTTGTCTTAATCGCTCGATTGGCTGTACCGCTTCCCGTACGTTCCGGCTTTCGTCCTATTCAGATGACCACCTGCGGGACACGGTGCAGGAGAACCTTGCCTGCCTCGCAAAAATTCTGGCGTACAATAAAAACTACGACCTGCTCTTCTTCAGGATTACATCCGATTTGGTACCGTTTGCATCGCACCCGGCCTGCACTTTCGCGTGGCAGGAGTATTTTTCAGGAGAGTTCGATCAGCTTGGCGAGTATATCCGCAAACACGGGTTCCGGATCTCGATGCACCCCGACCAGTTTGTCCTCCTTAATGCACCGGACGAAGGGGTACTCCGGTACAGTATTGCCGACCTTGTGTACCAGGTGCAGGTGCTCGATCTCATGGGGCTTGACAATTCGGCCAAAGTCCAGATCCACGTAGGGGGAATCTACAGCAATAAAACAGCAAGCATTGACCGGTTTATAAAACGGTTTGAGCTGCTTGAACCTTCCATCAGAAACCGGCTCGTGATCGAGAACGACGAACGGTTATATACGATTAGCGACTGCCTTGCCATAAACGAGCAGACCGGCATCCCCGTCATCATGGATTCGTTCCACCACTCCCTCAAAAACAACGGGGAGAGATTTGCAGACCTGCTTCAGCCCGTCCGTAAGACGTGGAAGCCGGCTGATGGCATCCCGATGGTCGATTACAGTTCGCAGGAACAGGGTAAACGGGCGGGAGCACATGCAGAACATATTGTTGCAGACGATTTCCGGCAGTTCCTTGCAGCAACACAGCCCGCGGATTTCGATATCATGCTTGAGATCAAGGACAAAGAACGAAGTGCACTCGAAGCGCTGGGCATTGTCCGGGGAGATCCCCGGCTGGTCACGGGGGACTCCGCCCGGGCGTAATCCTATCTGATCTCTTCACTCAATATTCCTATAGATATGGATCTCATGACCCCGGTTCTGATCGGTATTACAATCATTGCAGAACACGTGTTTTCTGAGTAACCATCACAATTTTTTTTGGTAAGATCCGCATTACCTCCAGTAGTTCAGATTCAGGGAAAAAAAGATGGATGCATGAGGCACCCCTCATGGCGGGAGTATTTTGTGTTACCAAGCTTCGGGGAAGGCCATGTTGGTGTAGATGTCCTCGAGCCGGGCTTTGTGACCGCGTTCCATGTTTGCCAGCTGGGAGAAGAGCAGCTGTGTCTCGTTGTCTTTGGCCAGGTTCGCGAGCTGGGTGTACATCTGCATGGCTTCCAGTTCCTTCTTGATGGCGACAACAATGCCCTCGAGTGGTTTCATGTCAACGCTCAGGGCAGGAGACGGAAGCGTGTCTGCTACTTTATAATCATGCGATGGATCAAACTTCATCTTTGAAATATCCTTTGTCAGCATTCCCTGGAGGAACTCGCGGTGTTTCTTCTCTTCACCGGCAAGCTCTGCGAACAGGCTCTTCAATGCCGGGTCCTTAACCTTGTCGGCAATGCCACGGTAAAACGTGTATGCCTCGACTTCCCTGTCTATTGCTGTTGCTATAATCTTCTTTGCATCATCAGCTTTCATTGTCGAACACCTTTTTTTTAGAGTATTACCAATTACTGTATATAAGAACATTGGTTTTAACCTTAAAACGGGGTAATACCCCTACGGTTCAGCCCGATCTCCTCAGAAAAAACCGGTTGGGGTTCATCCACTGCCGTCTGGTTTATATGAAACTCTCGTAAACACTACTTGGATATGGATTGAACAGATTGTGCAGAAATCGAGCAGATACTCGGCTATCATTTCTTTGAAAAACAGCACCTGATCCGGGCGCTCACTCACCCACATATGCAAACGAACTGCTCCAGCAGAAAACCCGGCTCCTGAACCAGGTGGTGTACAGAAACACTCGGGGATGCAGTCCTGAAAACCGGGCCGATCCTGTCTCTCATGGAGAAGGGCATCCAGACCCTTGGGGGTATCACGCAGGAAAGGAGCAGATCGAGGATAATATTACACTCCCAAAGTTGCATGCAGGTTACGTATCAAAAAATTCATCCGGCTTGGCCACGGGGGGAACGGCCTGTGGCGGTATGGCGAAGACATGATCCTCGCGGATATGCTCGAAGCCTTGGTCGGGGCGATCTTTCTTGACAGCGATGCCAAATTCGGGGTTTTCAGACAGTGTATCAGCACCTGGTTTGAACCTGAACTGAAGAGGGTGAAAAAAGAGAAGCCCGTATCAGAAAAAACAAAGGTGCTGCTCAGTCATCGTCCTTCTTCATCTTCCAGACATGGAGCACCCAAAGGAAGGAGGCCAGCGTTGCAATCACGGTCGACGCGATGAGCAGGGGAACGTACCACCATTGCTCTCCCATCGTTCCTCCCATAACTCCGCTACCCGCGATCGTTGCGATAGTATTCGGGACCAGAAATGCTGTACCGAGAACCGTCAGATAAGCGGTGACAAGGGCAAACCTGTTATTCAGGTTCTGGAGCTGGTTATTATAGATGCTCTGCATCACTTCAAGGCCTGAAGATAAAACATTGGACATCTGCTCGGAGAGTTCGATATGCCGGTCAATATTATCCGAAAGGATACCTATTCTTCCGAGTAATTTCTCATCATTGGTGATAAGATCCGCGTCCCCGTACCGCAATGAATCGACAACGTCTTTGGTTGCCCAGAGCACATTGAGGTAATCGATCAGCACATGTTTCATGCGGTAAATATCGTGGGCGATCTTTCTCTTGGCCAGGTTCTCCTCGATCAGAGATTTGCTGATGGCATCGCCATGCATCTCGATCTCCCGCAGGTACTCAAAGTTCCGGTCATTGTTCTCGTCAATGATCCGCTCAAGCATGAGGGTGATCTTGTCGGGCGTGTTTTCCGTGGAAATCCGCTTGAAAAACTGGGGTGCGTACCGTGACAGTCGCAGGAGACGGTTTATTTTATCGCTGTGAACCGTGATCACCATATTTTCGCGGATCAGAACAAACAACGGGTGGACCGTCATTTTCTCGATCTTTACGGTAACTGAAGGGAGCATAATGCCCAGTTCAGTATCGTAATCCTCGTACGCAGAATAAAAACCGGTGGAGAGTTTCGGAATCGGGATCTTGGTAAAACAGGCAGTCTGGGCGATCTGTTCGATATCCTTCTCATCATCCTGCGTACTGCAATCGATCCAGGCCATACTTGCTTTGTGGATCGCTGTAAAGTATTCAGTAAGTGGTTGATCCACCATGCGTTCAATTCTGCCGTCCGAGTACAGAAGGATACAAAAACTTAAGGGAACCGGCCCGTTTGGCGGCGGCGTCTGTGGCGTACTCTGCATATTCATGATAGTTCCAAGAGGATGACGGCTGAGCCGGCCCTCAATTGCAGGAGCTATTGAAGCGGGGACCGTATAAAAGTGACTACCCGTGTATTTTTCCTTGTATCCTGATACATTTTCCCGGAAGGCTTATAAGACGGGAGGCGCTTTTCCGGTTATACATATCCACTGGTTCATGCTCTTTGCTGTCATCATCTTATCCGCTATAATAATACCGGATTCCCAGCAATCGGTAAAAAAATCCATACGTTCATAATTTACCCGGGAACTCTCTTTGGATCAGGTCCTCTCTGTCATCATTACTCGCTTGTCGTAGAAAAAAAGGTACGAAATTGCTTATTCAAGTGTCCTGCGATAGGTGACGATGCCAAGGATGAACATCACACCGGAGAAAATTATCAGAGCAAGGAGGTCTGAGCCTATCACATCGATCCCCTGGCCCCTGAGGATGATTCCTCTCAGGGCATCCACGCCATAATATTCAGGGTTGATTACCGTGATCCACCGGAGCCAGTCCGGCATACCAATGACCGGATAGAACGCACCCGATGTCATAAACAGGATGAGGTTGAGGAATGCGACAGTTGATGCGTATTCCTGCTGGGCAGAGAACCTTGAAGCAAACGAGACCACGAGACTGGTGACACCGACACAGGCAATAAAGATCACCAGCATGGCAAGGAAGAAATCCTCGGGGCTCTGGATGATGATGCCGGTAATGAGGATATCGATCAAGAAGATGGAAAAGCCCGCAATAAATGCCCTGATGGTCCCGCTTGAAATGATGCCGGCAATGATGCTGGTACGCTTGACCGGGGTAACCAGATATCCTTCGTGGATCCCGTTCTCACGGTCCTTGATGAGCGCAATTCCGCCTCCGAACATGGTCGACGTGAAAATTGCCATCATGATAACCCC
>JBAVWM010000300.1:0-2577 GCA_049697815.1 Methanoregula sp.
GAATAAGATCTTCAACATCCCCGACTTCCTCTGTAATGCGGGTGGGGTTACCTGCTCCTACTTCGAAGGCGTCCAGAACGATATGAACTTCTACTGGACCAAGGAAGAAGTATTGCAGCGCCTCGACACCAAGATGACCCAGGCTTTCCATTCGGTGCTCGAAATGTCCGAAAAGGAAAAGGTCTACATGCGCGATGCGGCATATATGGTCGCCATCGCCCGTGTGGTCAAAGCCATGGAATTACGCGGCTGGATCTAAAATAATTTCATCAACATCAGACAGGATATAAGGAGATCGTGCTTATATCCTGTTTTTTATATTCTTCAGTTTCCAATACACAAACTCACGTTATGTATGTCAGCTGTGCTGGTGGAGACCATCAGCTCCATCATACCTGGTTGCTGCTGGGGTGGTGGGAAAAAACGTGATAATTCAGATTGATTTACGTTATTATTTCGCACAATGCCGAACTGGTTAATAATTTCGGGCTTGGATTGTTTATCGGCTAACTTTTTTATAAACAAGAAAATAATCGATCTGTAAAACTTTATCGTCTGACTTCAGATCTGGCGGTTGTGGGTTCGAATCCCGCCGGGGGCGCCAATATATAAGGGCTATGTTACCTGAGACCCCCTTGCTGTCTATTGGGTATGAGAATTTTGGTATATACTTAGCATATCTGAGAACAGCGAGGGAAGAATGGAAAAGAGACTACGGCACCGACCACATCGGACATATCCTGGGGCGAAGCGGATCATTCTGGGTCCTGAAATAGAGGTTTGCCCGTTGTGTGGGCAGAGATTGAAATCGCGACGGAATTGGCATTCACGAAAAACGATCCAAACCATGAAAGGGCCTTTGTTTGTGGCGGGGAAAAGCGAAGAATGCCAGAACCAAGCCTGCCGGAACTATGGGAAACGGTATTATGCCAGCCGAGTGTGGCGATACAGCTTGCCCCAAAGCAGTTACGGGTTGGACGTGCTGGCGTTCATTGGTTGGCAACATGAACATGAGCATCGCCAGTTGGTAGAGATCCAGAAGGAATTGAACCTGCGGGGGGTCGAAGTCAATGAGCGGAATGTAGGCAAGCTTTACAGGCAGTTTCTGGCATTGCTGAGTGCTTCTGGGGAGAATTTCAAGGAAGAGCTGATCGAAACGGCAAAGGAATACGGAGGTGTCATCTGGTCTGTGGACGCCCTACAACCGGAAGGGACAAGCGGGATGCTGTATGTATTGTGTGAAGTCTTAAGCGGGAAACCGGTAGGGGCACTCCAGCGAGAGCGTGTCGGTGAAAAGGAATTAGTCGAGTGGTTGGCTCCATACCGGAACCTACCGATACCGGTGCTGGCAACCCTATCGGACGGTGAAAACACGCTGATCGCGTCACTCAAAACATGTTGGCCGCATGCACCTCATCAACGTTGTCAGGTGCACTTTTTAAATAATCTCGTGGATGACGTCCTAGATTACGATGATGAATTACGCAAGAACATGCGTCAGGATCTCGGAGGACTGCCCAAAGTTCCCCAGAAGGCTCCGGGCGAACCGGATTTTCCCCCCTCGTGATCGGGAAATCTCCCGAGATCCAGTGTTGATCTGGATCGAGACCCAAGTCCGGCAAGCTATCCGCGATGCGGTAAACCACAGTAGTCGAAAACCTTTCGCCTGGGGAGGCCTGAGTGGGTATGAGCAGCTTGAAGCGATGAAAAAAGGGTTGGATCAAATTCGGGGGATCAATTATGAGAGCGATTATCTGCTCTGTTTGCGAACGAGTGTGGAAAGGGTACTGGCGAAGAACAAAACCGTAGCAGAAGATTTGAAAAGAGCGCATGAGATCCTACTCCAGGTAGCTCAATGTTTACGCTACCCACCATCCGCACAAGAATTTCAGTTTGAAGGATGGATAAGCGGCCAGTTGGTGGCTCAAGAGATGACAAAGCTGATCGAGGAGACAAGACCGAGCGGGAGAGTGCAAAGAGCCCAGATCAGGCTACTAGGAGTGTTGAAAAGACGCTGGGAGTTATACGGTCAGGAATTATTATACTGTTATGAGATCCCCGGATTACCTCAAGATAATCTATACCTGGAGAGTCTGTTCGGCCGTCTCCGTCGTCACCAACGACGCATCAGTGGGAATAAATCAACCCGAGAAATAATGGATTTTGGTCAGGCCCAGGTACTGTTCACGGCCAAGACACTCCAAGATCTCCTCGATCAAATCCAGCTTGTCCCCCATGAGACTTATCTACTCCATCGAAATCGTCTGGCGGATGCCGAGTTTCCCAGACAGTTCTTCCATCGCTTGCACCGTGATCCGTTTGCGACCGTTTCTACTTTAATTCAGTACCATTCAAACCATTGTTACGACTTAAAAAAACTCAGAGCGCTTGCTTTTATCAAAGAACAAGCATTACATACCCAATAGACAGTAATGGGGTAAAACCTGCTGAAAAGGCAGGTTTTCGTTTTAATGGTCAGTTGTGGTGCAGATGGAACAGTAGAATAATGGGGGCTAGCGATTTGAAATTAGAATTTCAACCGCTGCGGTTTGGTTAGATTGTTAAGCACGAGTACCA
>JBAVWM010000301.1:0-4898 GCA_049697815.1 Methanoregula sp.
TTGAGTGCGAGCATCGTCTCGGGATCCAGCCGGGCCTTTCCGCCACCCTGATCGCCGGGGTACGCGGAATCCACCCTCAATTGCACTTCAGGCATTACCTTAAAGGTCATATACGCAGGGATTTATAGGTACTGATAATGCGGATCCTTATTTTCGATCCCTTTCACGGTGCAGCGGGTGACATGATCACCGGAGCACTGCTGGACTGCGGAGCAGACCAAAAAGCCGTCATGCGGGCGATGGCAGCGGTGGTAGCAGAGCCCTCGATCACCCGGGTAACCCGGGCGGGAATCCGTGCTACCCGGGTGGAGACGAAAGCAACACCGGTTCACCGGACCATGGCCGAGCTCATGGAGCGCCTTGATCTGGCTGCTCCCCTCATGCCGGCTCCGGCGCTTGCGATGGCCCGCCGGGTCTTTGAGCGGATCCACGCAGCGGAATCGGCAGTACATGGTGCCCACGCCCATTTCCATGAAGTGGGGGCGGACGATGCGATCGCCGATGTTGTCGGGGCCTGTACAGCCTTGCACACGCTTGCCGTGGACGGTATCGCCGTACTCCCGATCACGCTCGGGCACGGCACAGCAACGGGGTCGCACGGCATCTTCCCCATCCCGGCCCCGGCCACTGCGGCGATCCTGCAAGGGACTGATCTCGTCGTCACTCCCGGCGACCATGCCGGCGAGCTCTGCACCCCGACCGGTGCCGCCCTTCTCGCAGAATTCTCCACGCTGGATCCCGGCACGGTGGGAGGATATACCATTCAGGCAACCGGGTATGGCGCCGGCAGCCGGGATCCCCGCCATGCCCCAAACGTCCTCCGTGTAATGCTCGCCGGGACCTCAGGTACCGGCGATGCATTGTCGCGGGATACCGTGGACCTGCTGGAGACCAACGTGGACGATGTCAGCGGGGAGGTTATCGCCCACGCAATAACAAGGTTTATGGAGGCCGGTGCCCGGGACGCGGCCGCGGTCCCGGTCATCATGAAGAAAGGCCGCCCGGGTTTTCTGATCCGGGTGATCAGCCTGCCGGAAACAAGTGCCCGGCTCGCCGAGCTCATGGCGCTCGAGCTCGGAACGCTCGGCATCCGCTGTATCCCGGCGGTTCACCGCTTTATTGCCGAGCGGACGGTCGGAGAGGTTGTCGTGGAAATGAACGGAGAAACGCGGAAGATGCCGGTGAAGTGCGGCCGGATACAGGGCAGGATGTATCTCGTGAAAGCGGAATTCGGCCCTGCCGAGACCTGGGCCCGGGAGCTCGGCCTGCCGGTGCGGGACGTGATCCGTGCCATCGAGAACGCAGGCCGGAACCTGCGGCAGGTGTCTCCGGCAGGATCCGGTGACCTATGAAGACCGATCGCATGACGAGCGGGATACCGGCACTGGACATCCTTATCGGTGGCGGGCTTGAGATGAGGACCATCACCCAGATCTACGGTGAACCCGCGAGCGGCAAGAGCACGCTGTGCATGATCGCCGCGGTCTCCTGCCTCCGGGCCGGCCACCCCGTGGTCTATATCGATTCCGAGGGATTCTCCCTGGATCGCTTCCGCCAGATCGCCGGGGAGGACACGGAGAGAATTGCCGAACACCTCTTCCTTTTCGAGCCGCTCGACTTCGAGCACCAGGGCATCATGATTACCGAAGCGGAGAAGGTGCTCAAAACCCACAAACCAGGCCTTCTCGTGATGGACTCGGCAACCGCTCTCTACCGCACGGATCTTGAGAAAGGACGCGATGCACTCCAGGCGCTCACAAAACAGATGATCCACCTGCTCGGGTACTGCAAACGCTACGATATGCCGGTTATCATCACCAACCAGGTTTACACGGACACCTCAAAGAACACCTTCTACGGCCTTGGCGGTGTTGCCCTTGAGCATCTCTCAAAAGTAATCGTCCGGCTCGAAAAAACCGATGCGGCAGGTGTCCGCAGGGCCCGGCTGGTCAAGCACCGTTCGCGTCCGGAAGGAGCAACGTTTTGTTTTGAGATCGTAGAAAAGGGAGTGCAGGTACGGGTCTGATCAGGGTTGTAAATACCACGCATTCCCGGCATTTTCATCATTCCGGACGGATATTTTCCCGGGTATTGTAAACATTATATCTGCGCAACCCGAAGGATAGTTGTTTATGGAGCTGAGGAGCCAGATAACCGCACGGATCCTGGAGGTGCTGGAGAAGCACCCGGAGGGACTCAGCATCACGGATCTTGTCAGGTCCGTGGATATCAACCGGAACACGGCAGCGCGGTATCTTGAGAACCTGCTCCTCTCCGGCCAGGTCGAGATGCGCCGGTTCGGGATGGCAAAGATGTACATGCTGGCAAAACGGCTGCCCGTCTCTTCGGTCCTCTCCCTCTCCTCGGAACTGGTCCTGCAGCTCGATTCTGGCGAGCGGGTCATGTATGCCAACGAGCCGCTCCTCACCTTCCTTGGCGCACAGGCAAAAGACCTGTTCGGGAAGAATATTGAATTCACGCCGTTCTCGATCGTTTTCGAAGACGTGTTCTCAGGACTCACCGACCGGTTCACGAGGGGGCTTAAAGGGGAAGAATGGCACGGGGAACTTACCCGTCCCGTTCAGGGAAGGGTCTTCTTCTGCCGGGTTACCCCGACCGTGTCCAACGAGGGAAAAAAGAGCGTTTCGGTCCTTCTCGATGATATCACGGACCAGAAACGTGACGAGGAGCGGATCCGGAAGAGCGAAGCCCGGCTGCGGAGCATCTTCAAGGCCTCCCCGGTCGGTATCGGCGTAGCAGCAGACCGCGTCCTCCTGGAAGTGAACGACCGGCTCTGCCAGATGACCGGGTACGCAGAGGATGAACTGGTCGGGAAATCAGCACGGATACTCTACCCTTCAGATGAAGAATTCGACCGTGCCGGTACCCGAAAATACCACCAGATACGGCAGACCGGGACCGGCTCGATCGAAACCCGGTGGGTAAAAAAGGACGGGACCGTCATCGACATCCTCCTGCGTTCGACTCCCCTGGACCCGGCCAATATTTCCGGGGGGGTCACGTTTACCGCACTGGACATCACCGGGCGGAACCGGGCTGAGCGGGCGCTGCGCGAGAGCCGCGCCAAGCTCCAGCTCGCGTTATCCGGCTCGGAAACGGGAATGTGGGAACTGGAAATCCCGTCCCTGAAGGGTTCAATCGATGAACGGGCTGCCGCTATCCTTGGCTACCAGATCCGCACTATCGGGTCCTTCCGTGCCGACTGGGACGCCTTATCACATCCTGACGATGTCCCGCTCATTCACCGGAGACTTGCCGATTATCTTGAGGGGCGTACCCCCCTCTTTGAATCCGAGCACCGCATGCGGCATAAATCCGGCGAATGGAAATGGGTGGTCGGCAGGGGGAAGGTTACCGCGAGTCTTCCGGATGGTTCCTGCAAACGGGTTTCCGGGACCCTGCAGGATATCACCGCACGTAAGCAGGCCGAACGGGAGTTGCAGGAGAGCGGGGAGCGGTACCGCAGCCTTGCTGAAGCCTCCCGGGACCTCATCTTTGTAATCGACCGGGACGATCGCGTGGAGTATGTCAACAGCTATGCTGCAGCAATCATGGGGCTCCCCGCCGACAAAGTCATCGGGCAGAAACGCGCCATCCTGTTTTTCGGTGAAGAGAGCCAGCGCCAGGCACAGGGACTGCGCCGGGTACTGGAGACGGGAAAACCGGGCCGCAGCGAAGGAGCAATGGAGATCTTCGGGAACGTGCACTGGTTCGATCACTTCCTGATGCCGATTAAGGATCCGAATGGAACGGTAACTTCTGTACTGGGGGTCTCCCGTGACATCACGGGCCGGAAGCAGACCGAGGAGGCGCTGCGGGAGAGCGAGGAGCGGAACCGGAAGCTGGTGGAGATCCTGCCGGACGCGGTCTTCCTGCACCAGGACGGCAGGATAATCTACGTGAACCAGGCGGCAGTCCGCATCCTGGGGGCGTCAGACGAACGCGACCTGCTCGGGAAAAACGTCCTTGATTTCGTGCAGCCGGAGTACCGGGACGTGGTCCGGGCAAATATCGCAAGAGACCTCCACGGAGAGGTTACCTCCTCCCTGGAACTGCAGATGTCGCGGGTTGACGGATCACCAATTGTGGTGGAGGGCAGGGGTGTTGCAACAACTATCGATGGCAGGCCATCGGTGCTGGTGGTGTTCAATGATATCACCGAACGCAAACGTATTGAAGAGGTGCGCCGCGAGAGTGAGGAGCAGCTCCTGCAGCGCGAGCAGCAGTACCGGTTTATCGCTGACAACTCGCTCGATATCATCAGCCTCATGACGCCGGACCGCATCTGCACGTACGTCTCGCCGGCCGTCACCCCGCTCCTCGGGTACCCGGAGATGGAGGTGGTGGGCAGATCCTTGCTTCCCATGGTGCATCCTGACGATCGGGGCAACATATCGCGCGAACTGGCAGCCATAGCCCGGAATGGCGTTGATAATCTCTCCCTCACGTTCCGGATCCGTCACCGGGACGGACATTACCTCTGGTTTGAAACCATGACAAAGGTAATCCGTGACGAGAAGGCGGGGCAGGTCCGGGAATTTTTAAGCATATCCCGTGACGTTACCGCCCGGATACAGTCCGGAAAGGAGACCAGCGGGAGCTGAACGGGTAGTGATACGTCCGGACCCCCTGGACGCCACGTTTCCGTATCCCGGAAAAAAAGGAATCAAAAAGAGATAACCCCGGTAAACACCGTTGTTGCCGGCCCCTGCAACCGTACCCCCTCCTTCAGATACACTGTAAGAGGACCGCCCCGGGTCTCTATTTCGACCGTATCCCCGACAAGACCGAGCTGATGGGCAACCGCTGCCGAGGCAGTTGCCCCGGTTCCGCACGAGAGCGTCTCGTCTTCCACGCCCCGCTCGAAGGTGCGGATC
>JBAVWM010000302.1:0-23519 GCA_049697815.1 Methanoregula sp.
TTTTGGGATGGTGATAAAAATATCAGTAATATCCGGCAGTTCCCTGTCACCGGCAGTGCCGATTGCGATGACTGGCGCGCCACGTGCTTTCATTTCCTTGATGTTGGAGATCATAACGCTATACGTATTTCCGGGCATACATATCGCAATGACCGGGGTTTCTGGAGAGAGCAGGGCAAATGGCCCGTGTTTGAGTTCTCCTGCAGCATACCCCTCGGCATGAATATAGGAGATCTCCTTCATCTTCAGTGCCCCTTCAAGGGAAACCGGATAAAATGGTCCTCGGCCTACATAAAAAATACTCTGCGCATTTTTACAGGCATTCACAACCTCGCTGAGATCCATGAGAAGCACCTCTTCAATTGCTTTATGGGCCTGTTGGAGCACATCATCATATTTCGTCTCAGACAGACTGTTCACAATCTGCATCAGGATCGCAAGTTGTGCGATAAATGACTTGGTTGCTGCCACACTAATCTCAGGTCCGGCACGCATGAACAGCGTGGTGTCAGCAACTCTGGTAACACTGCTTCCAAGGACATTTGTGATCGCAAGCGTTGAACAGCCGGATGCCTTTGCATATTTTAATGCAGCAAGGGTATCAGCAGTCTCTCCAGACTGGGTAATGCCGATAACAAGGCAGTTAACCGGCGGCGGGAAGTACTTGAACTCAGAGGCAAACTCAAGCCGGGCCGGAATGCCGCAGATCGCTTCAAGAAGGTATTTGAAGATAAGACCTGTATGATAGGAAGACCCGCATGCAACGATGGTAATCGATCCTGCATGAAGTACTTCTCTTGGCAGAGTATCCGGGTCTACTGAACGGATGGTGTTAAAGAACGCCTGTGGCTGCTCGTATATCTCCTTAAGCATATAATGAGCGAACCCTCCCTTCTTGACATCTTCAAGTGACCAGTCGATAAGTTCAACAGGCCTTGTAACGGGTTTGCCTTGGTGGAATATTTCGATTTTTTTCTTTGAGAGGGAAACTGTATCCCCGTCTTCAAGGAAGATTGTTCGTTCCGTGAATTCGATGATCGGTGTTATATCAGATGCAGCAAAAAATTCCCCGTCCCCCACACCGATAACAAGCGGGCTCGCGTTCCGTGCTGCAACGATCCGATCCTCACCGACAGCGATTATAAGAATTGCATAGGATCCTTCCAGTTTTGGGATAACTGCCTGAACAGCACTGAGCAGATCCAGTTTTTTTGCAGACTCTTCTTCTATGAGGTGAACGATCACTTCCGTATCTGTCTCTGAACGGAATGTGTGCCCCCGGGACTGCAGGTTCCGCTTGAGGTCAGCATAGTTTTCAATGATCCCGTTATGAACAACAGCAATTTTCCCAGAACAGTCTGTGTGTGGATGTGCATTACTGTCATTCGGGATCCCATGGGTTGCCCACCGGGTGTGACCGATACCAATTTTTCCTTTCAGCCTGGTGGCTGTACCAGCATTTTCCGATATGCGGCCCTGATGTTTGACGAGATCGATACCCGTTCCCAGTGTTGCTACCCCGAATGAGTCATAGCCACGATATTCGAGTTTTTTAAGCCCTTCGAATATCAGCGGTGCTGCATCTCTCCTTCCGATATACCCGACAATACCACACACGTCATATCACCATAGATCCGTCTGGTACGGTGCGGGAAGAGATGCTTTCCTGCCCCTCAATCGCCACATTATTACCGACGATACAGTTTTTAAATACTGTAAACGGACCACTCGTAACATTATCCCCGAAAACTGCACCAAACTCCGACCTTATGGGATATCCTTCGATATCCATCAGACCGATTGCCGTGGAAATGGAAGTGTGATCTGCAAGGGAGCAGCGTTCACCAACCACGGCATCGAAAATACGGGCATGTGATCCGATTAACGTATCATCCATGATAATGGCATTACCAATGACCGTGAATGGATCCATGTTCACCCGTGAACCGATGCTCGAATTGGGCATAATAACGCAGTTCGGCCCGATAGCACAGTCATTTCCTATCACAACCGGCCCAGTAATAACGGTGTTTGGCCCGATAGTAGTCCCCCTTCCGATATTGACCGGCCCCTGAATCGTGGTCTGCCTGCTTGCTGTGCCTTGCCGTGCCATCGGGAGGTTTTTGAGAAGACGCCGGTTCATTTTCAGCAGGTCCCATCCGAATATGGCATCCTGCCAGTCATCAGCCGGTATAGCCCGGATCTGTTCTCCGGCCGCAATCATCCCTGATATCGCATCGGTGATATCGTTACCCTGAATGTAGGAAAAGAAGTTATTCTTAAGTGAATATATGCCGGTACTCACCATGAAACTCGGGGAGTGCTCTGGCTTTTCAACGATATCGGTCACCAGTCCGTTGTTCAAGAGCACGACGCCGAAATTGGAAGGATTCGGGTGTTCTTTTACAAGAATTGCGTTGGGGATATCCTTGATTCTCGCTATCGATTGCGGGTCAATGTAATTATCACCGGGTAAGACAAGGAAATCGCCTTTAATCTTCGATTCTGCACATTGGAGGGCGTGAGCCGTACCGAGCTGTTTTTCCTGGATTACTACTTCTATCGGTACCTCAAGTCCATTCAGGAACCGCGTTACCTGCTCCTTGCGATATCCTACTACCACAACGATATCCCGTATCCCGTTTTTTATGAGGGCATCGATTACGTAATCAATAATGGGGCGGTTTGCCACCGGAATCATGGCTTTTGGCCTGCTCCGGGTGAGCGGGCGGACCCTTACTCCTTCCCCTGCTGCTAATATAATGGCTTGCATCGTGTTACCTACCGGATAATTGCATTTTCACCAATACACCCTTCGATGAACGAATTTGGTGCAAACTGTGCGTTACTGCCGATCATGGCACCAACATTGATAGAGCAGTTGATCCCAAACTGGACATTGTCACCGATGACTGCCCCGAATTTCTGCTTCCGGGTATCTTTCCCGCATACTCTGATCTTCGCATGGTCATGGCGGAGGTTTGCCCCCTTGGTGCCCGCGCCGAAGTTACAGTTGCTCCCGATGATGGAATCACCGAGATAATTGAAGTGGGGGATTTTTGTTCCCGCCATGATAATGGAGTTTTTGATTTCAGTACAGTGCCCGATGTGGCAGTCATCTCCAATGCTTGTTGAACCGCGAATATATGCATGGGGGCCGATACGGCAATTTTTCCCGATTATGCAGGGACCTTCAATATAGGACCCTGACCGGATGATGCTCCCTTCACCAATAACAACAGAACCGTGCTGGGTTACTCCCTCCTCAATTATTCCCGCATTTCCTGGAGGCATCTGTTCCATGAGGGTAGCATTTGCGTCAAGCATATCCCATGGATGCCCGACATCCATCCAGTACGAGAGGTGGTACGCCCCGAGCTTTCTTTCCGCGATCTGCCCAGCAAGGGCATCTGTGAGCTCAAGTTCGCCCCGGGCAGAAGGTCTGACCTTATCAACCCTGTCGAATATATCCGGTGAGAACAAGTACGCCCCGGCATTGATAAGGTTGGATTTTGGTTGTTTTGACTTCTCTTCAAGTGATATTACCCGATCGCCTTCTACCAGAACAACACCATAATCTCCCGGGTGATCGGTTGTACTCATACACATACAGGGAGGTTTACACTGACAGAAATTTTCGATATCCGCACTTTTAAGGATCATATCACCGTTCAGGAGAAGGAACGGGACGGTCACCAGATCCCGGACAGATCTCACAGCATCCGCTGTTCCGTACTGGTGGCGTTGCGGTGCATACGTGACATTAATCCCGAATCCGGATCCATCCCCAAAATGCTTACGGATCTCCCGCTCCCCATACCCCACGACAAAAATAAAATCCTTAATCCCGGTATCGCGGGTGGCAAGGACAAGGTGCTCCATCATCGGGCGGTTTGCCAACGGGAGCATCACTTTTGGACGTTTCGCCGTAAGTGGGCGCATCCGCTTTCCCTCTCCAGCAGCGAGAACGACACATTCCATATCTACAGCTCTTCCTGCAACATTTAAGCAGTTTTCCCCTCATGGATGCGCTTTTTACCCCCTTTCAAGGATGGTTTTGCGATCGTTTTTCCCTTCAGCGGTAATTCGGCCCTGGTGCTTCCCGTGTGTCCGGTGTTGTGTGCAGAGCAGTTCTTTTCATCTCTGCCTATTGTAGCCTGGTAAACGAATAACCATCCTTGTTGAAAAGTTTCAATCCATTATATTCTTCCGGGTTATGGGAAGCGGTGATGATGCACCCGGCCTCTGCGAGCCGGGTGCTAAAAGCCACGGTTGGGATTCCTGATATGAGCGGGTGTGCCAGCAGGGGACTGGTTGTCCGGGTATCCATGCGGACAATAATGTCCGGAGACCGGGAAGCAAGGGCTGAACCAATTTTTAAGAAGGTATCAGCCAGCGTAAAATTCAAATCTCCTCCGAATTCCCGGGAACCCGAATTGCATTCAACATCATGGGTTCTAAAAGAATTATTTCATCAGAAGGTATCGGAAAAAATACACGGAAATATTATTTAGATCTGCCATAAGGGCACCAATGTTCAAGGAGGTGAAGCCTGGACACTCCCGCCACTGATGATCCTATACAGAGTACCGGTTTTTTTCCTTTGAATTGCTCAATAAGATCCCCGGTACCTTTTGCAAGCATCCCTTCGTTCCCGATAAGAATTATATCGGCGGCAAGAGGATCCTGAACAACAAGTCCCCCTAACACGTGGTTTATCTTTGCAATATCTCCAACACAAAACACCTTTTTACCCTTGATCTCTTGTTCAAGCTCTGCAAGACAGGGAGCATGAGATGATTCGGGGCAGGCATGGAGAACTCTTGAAAGACAGAAAAATCCGGTAACGATATTCACAATTGCCGCTGCAGCCCCTCTCGTCGCCACGGTGTCGAGCGGTGCACCATACATAAACGCGATTTTCGTGCATGCTCTCAGAGGATCGAAGGTAACAAAATCTGCCGTTCTCCCCCCGAACGAAGCGGTCATGCAGGCGCCTTTTTCAAACTGACAGTTTTTAGCTTTCGGGTTTACGTCAAGGAAGACATCGCCCTCCCCGCACCCGCCATGCTCAAGAATATCTTTTACCTTTGTAACTGATTCACGGATAATATCCATATTTACGTCTCCTCTTTTTTCATCAGTATAACCCGGGATGGTGATCCGTCCAGACCTGCGAGCCGGAGAGGCAGCGCAACCATCTCATAGTCCCCTGCCGGTACGTGGGATAAATTGAGCAATTCAATGATTATACACCCGTTTCCGAGAAGCCTCCGGTGAACAGAACCGTCACAATTAAACGATTCAATAGATGGCGAGTCAATTCCAACACATTCAACCCCGTAGTCCGTTATACAGCAGGCGGCATCGTATCCCAGAGAGGGGTAATCTTCAGTGAAAGTATCCTCCCCGGAAAACCAGGTTTTCATCAGGAGCCTTTTCACCCCTTGCAGCGTTCCCTCAAGATCGGCCGCAGTAATTGTAGTACTTTCAGTTCCGCTGAGATCAATGACTCGACAGCTTCCAATAAAGCGATCGAGTGGAATCGTATCAATAGTATCGCTGGATCTGAGGTAGTGTGCAGGGGCATCAATATGGGTGCCGGTATGAGAACTCAGATGCAGGTCACTGATCAGGTACCGGCCATGATCAGCTTGACTAAATGACGGGACTACATCCCCCGGATAAACGAGCATGCCCGCGATCAGGGGGCGGGTCACGTCAATCAGTTTCATGAGACTGAATTCTCCCAGCCGTGTTCACCAATCAGGGGAACAAACCTCACTGCCCCGTGGAACTCCCGGGTGAATGAAATTCCCTGTTTATGAATGGTGATCAGGTCCTGCAGATCATGCCCCCCGACCGGAGCAACAAGTCTCCCTCTGTCAGCAAGCTGGTCAAGTAATGGCCGGGGCACTTCCGGCGTTGCAGCAGTAATAATGATGCCGTCATACGGGGCATTATCCGGGTAACCGAGAGTGCCGTCTCCCTCAATAACAACCACATTTTCGATCCCGATGGACTTCAGATTCCTTCTCGCTAAATCAGCTACCGTTTCTATACGTTCAATAGTGGTAAGCCGTTTCACGAGGCGGGATAGGACAGCAGCCTGATATCCGCTACCTGCCCCAATCTCGAGCATGTTATCAGTGGCATTCGGGAGAAGCAGTGCGGTCATAACCGCAACAATGTATGGCTGAGAGATGGTCTGTCCTTTGCCGATAGGAACTGGATTGTCGTCATAGGCTGCACGATCATATGGAGGAGGAATAAAGAGATGGCGGGGGATTTCCTCCATTGCTGCTAGTATCCGGGCGTCGTGTATTCCGCGGGCTGCGATCTGGCGTTTCACCATTGCTTTTCGTTCATCGGCTCGGGGGTAAGGTGACATATATTCTAGAAACCGGCTTTTTCCGCTACATCGATGGATGCATCGATCTGCTGCTGCAATGCTTCGGGAAGACCACTGATCTTCACATCAAGGAACCCTCGGATGATCGTCGCGGTGGCTTCGTCCTCATCCAGTCCCCGTGACATCAGATACTCGATCTCGTCCCGTGCAAGTTTTCCTACTGCCGCCTCATGGGACAGTTCTGTCCCGACAACGGATCCTTCAATTTCCGGAATCGCGTAGATAACCCCGTCCTTCAGGATAAGACCTTTGCATTCACGGTGTCCGCGGGTACCAGCTACCTTTCCATTGATGTGACCCCGCGAGATGATCGTGCCGCCCTTCGTTATCGCGCGGGTAATGAGTTCGGCACTTGCACCGGGCGCCTCGAGGATCGCCCGGGAACCGAGATCCATGTGGGACCCCGGCGTGGAAATAACAATACTGCTGAACCGGGCAACGGAATTTGCACCTTTCAGGGTTGCTGTCGGGTACATCTGGACTTTTTTCACCGGTTGCATGCAGACATAGTTCGAGAGGAAGACGCCATTTTCCTCAATAATGGATGCACTTCTTGGGTAAACCTCAATATTCTCGCTCCAGTTGTGGATCATGGTAAAGCTGATCTTGGCATTCTTTCTGACGTAGAACTCGGAGATCCCGTAATGAGCGCCACCCTTTCCGACATGTTCCCCGCTCGTGCACCCAGAAATGATGTGTAGTTCCGCCCCCTCCTCAGCAATGATAATGTTATGCACATGCTGGATCTGTTCACGACCGAGGAAAAGGCATGCTTGGATCGGAAAAATATTGTTCGAACCTTTATGAGCGATGATCACGTAACCCTTGGGTTCTTTCTGGGCTGCAACATATTTCGTTACTTCGTCTTTTTCCGGGGAGACAACCTTCCAAGCCAGATCCTTGATCCAGTCGTATTTTTCCATTGCTCTTTTGTACGACAGGACTTCGATGCCTTCTTCTGCGCATTCGGCATGGAATATGTCCTGGTCCATCTGGAGGTAGCTCCCGCACCGGTTCTTCATGGTTAGATCGATTCCCGACTGTGCAAGGCGATCTTGGTCGGTTTTTGAGAGCTTCGGCAGGTTCACTGGTTGCGACATTCAAGACACTCCTTGTACCCTCGCTGCTTGATATCCTTTAAGATCTCCCGTGGATTTCCATGGCACCGGATCTGCCCGTCACACATCACATGCCCCTTATCGGCGTCGAGATAATCAAGAATATACCCTGTATGCGTTATGACAAGGCCGCTTTTTTTCCGTTTGGCAAGGTGCTTGTCCTTTTCCAGCAATGCACCAATCGTTGTCCCGATAAGAGAGATATTCTCAAGATCGACACCGCTTTCCGGCTCATCGAGCATGACGAAGTCCGGGTTCTGTATCATTAGCTGCAGTACCTCACTTCGTTTGATCTCTCCTCCGGAGAATCCCTTATTGATGTCACGCTCAAGAAACTTGTCCATGTGAACAGTTCTCGCCAGTTCCGGGATGTTTTCCTGTTTTGTGCGGGAAATTGCGGTCAGCATCTTGCCCAGCTTCAGACCTGATATTGTCGGGGGACGCTGGAACAGCATCCCGATCCCTCGCTTCGCCCGCTCGTGGGCATGCATCCCGGTCACATCTTCACCCTTGAAGGTGATCTTCCCTCTGGTTATGGTATAGTTGGAAAATCCCATAATGGTCATCAGGAGCGTGGTCTTCCCCGACCCGTTTGGACCGAGAAGCACATGCGTCTCCCCTTCATTGATATCAAGATTAATGTCGCGCAGCACTTCCTTGTCGCCGACATTCACACGAAGGTCTTCGATATGCAGCATAATACAATCGAAGAATGTATGTCAATTGCAGCATTAAACGCTTTTCAACGGGACATAAGTAATAACTGCTTGCTCTGAAGTGACAGGGATTGTCGGCACCCATCAGGCTTCGGCTTTTCAATCGCGATCCGATTTTTATATGAAACTTGCGAATCGATTTTGCCGGAAAAAATGGGATCCGATTTGAAAATGAAAACCGATCCGCAATTTTTCCGGAACGGTTATTGATCGGACCCTGGATCGCGATTATACTTTTAAAATCGGGATCCGGTTAATAATAGTTAAACAGGCACCCTTTTACTCATGTGCGGTAATGTGTACCCGGGAAAACGGAATGAAGCCAGAGAAAATCCGGGATAAGGAGGGAAAAGCTAGGATCCGAAAAGGATCAAAAGGGGCGAAAAAACCACTCCTCTCCGATGAATGCCCGGAACTCCGCCTCTTCATAAACCGGATTATCTGCGGGGATGCACGAACGGTTCTTATCCGTATCCCGGACCGGAGCATCGACCTGATCGTTACTTCTCCTCCCTATAATTTCGGACATTCCTATGCCCAGGATCCCCATGATGATACTCACGAATGGAATGAGTATTTTGGGAATCTTCTGAAGGTATGGCGGGAATGTGAGCGGGTGCTCAAGCCCGGAGGAAGGATTGCCGTCAACATCCAGCCTCTCTTCTCGGACTATATTCCGACACACCACATCATCTCCCGCCAGCTTGCCGATCTTGGTCTGCTCTGGAAAGCCGAGTTCCTCTGGGAAAAGAATAATTATAATGCCAAGTACACTGCCTGGGGGAGCTGGAAATCCCCTTCAATGCCTTACATAAAATATACCTGGGAATTCATCGAAGTTTTTGCCAAAGAGACCCATAAAAAGGCAGGCAGCCGTGAGAATATCGATATCACGGGTGATGAATTCAAGGAATGGGTCCTTGGCAAGTGGTCATTTCCTCCGGAAATACGGATGAAAGACTATGACCATCCTGCCATGTTCCCTGAAGAACTGCCACGGAGGCTGATGAAACTGTTTTCCTACAAAAATGATATAGTGCTGGACCCATTCAACGGTGCCGGTACCTGTTCACTGGTGGCCTGGAAAATCGGGCGTCGGTTTATTGGCATTGATGTATCAAGCCAGTATTGTGAAACCGCTCTTGCGCGAATCAGGATTGCTGCCTCCGGAAAGATACAATCCCAAGATTATCCTTCCCCGGAACTTCTTGTTTTGGATACCCCCCTATAAAAAATGCGTATCCCTCCGGTACATTATCATCTTCTTTTAACGGGACTTGCCGGTCCTTCAGATGATCTGCCTTGCACAATGTCCTTTATGCGGGAAACCGAATCTATGATGCAAGCGGGTTTTATTACGGCCGTATCAACCGAATCACTGCGGTACTTACCCGTCCTTACGAGAATACCCTTCATACCCGCATGATATGCCCCGCCAATATCCGTGATAATATCATCCCCGATCATAGCCACCTGTTCCGGACGCAGGTGCATGTCCTGAAGAGCAAGATTAAAAAATTCCAGCGAGGGTTTTCCTATCACCACCGCGGTTTTTCCGGTTGCATACTCAAGGGCCTTGACAAATGGTCCAGCCGAGAGAGAAAGCCCGTTGGCAGCCATCCAGTACCGGTCATTTTCAAGTGCTAACAGACCCGCGCCATCCATCAGGTAGCGGAATGCCATGTTCATGCTGTCATAGGTAACCTTATCACCTGCATCCCCGATTATCACCCAATTAGGCTTTGTATCAGGACTTGTGGTTCCCATTTCTGCAAAGTCCCTGTCAACATCACCAGTGGTGAGGAGGTAATATCGCGTCCTCCTAGTTTTTTTCATGTAAGCGATCGCCGCAAGCGCAGGGGAGAAAATATGGTTTTCTGGAATGTCGAATCCAAGTGATGACAGGTGGCAGGCAATAGTATGCCGGCATTTTCTCGTGGTGTTGGATATGCACCTGAATGGGTACCCGTTTTTAATAAGAAATTCTATTGCATCCGGGGCACCATCAACTGCCCGGTTCCCGATATACAGAACCCCATCGAGATCGATCAGGAACCCCCGTATGTCTTTCGAATATTCTATTCCCGGGGAATTGTGTACAAGAACCGGAGTTTTCATGACTACCACGTGTAATAGGAGATTTTCCTTTTAAAAAGATTAATGCCCCGTTGTGCTGATGAAAGTCCTTCCTGAAAAATACGTTTTCCTGTGAGCGATCCCGATAAAAAAAACCGGAGTATGCTCTCCTGTCAATGATAGATCCGGTACTTCGTCCTGATTCAATCATACCGCCCCTTCAATCAATAAGGGTCGATTTACTTTCACACCGCACGGTTGGTGTTTAAACGCATCGAATCGGATTTTTTATCTGACGATGTCGGTGACGCATCCCCCCCAGGCACGGATTGGCTCCCTCTGGCAGCAGCGCATGGATGCCCTGCGGGAGTACGAGGTTGTCCGCGATGGGAATGTATTTGCAACAAGCTTCTCGAATAATTTTGTGTTCTCTTCTGAATATGAAACAACCCGGCAATACCTCGGGGATCTCCTTGCAATATATGACGGGTGCGATATTAACACGGTATTTCCTCACGGCAAGGAATATACAAATGAGGGGGGTGCCTGTTTCCTGCTGGAGAACCGGGAACCCCTGGACTCTCCCGAGTTCGATCAGGGCCAGTATCAGGCTGCAATTCTTGGGGATCTTACCTTGGTCCCTGGTATTGGAAAGGCCACCGAGAAGAGACTTAAACTCAGGGGGTACCAGACCCTCCGGGATCTGATGGAGCATCCAAAATTCCGGCTGAATGCACGCAGGGTTGCAGAATGCATATCTGCCGGGAGTTCCGGAGAGATCATGGAACTCATCGGGAGCCGGCATGCAAAATCCCATCCCTTTGTTCTTGGTACAGCCGGCCTTCATGAGCCCGGGGATTACATTTTCTTCGATATTGAAACCCTGGGTCTCTTCTCGCGTCCGATTGTTCTCTTCGGCGTCGGTTTCCTTGAGCATGGCCAGCTTGTTGTCCGGCAATATCTCCTGCGTGATATCGCAGAAGAACCGGCAGCTCTCCTTGCAACCATGGATCATTTTTCATCCGATCGCCCCGCGCTGGTTACCTTCAACGGGAAAGCATTCGATGCCCCTTACCTTGCGGATCGCCTTGCCTATTACGGGATGGGTGTGATCATGGGAGTCCCCCATTTTGATGTACTCCATTTCAGCAGGCGGCGATGGAAGGATAAATTTCCTTCCCTGCGCCTTTCCTGTCTTGAGCGGGAGATCCTTGGTGTTCGCCGCGATGACGATATTCCCGGACAGATGGTTCCTGAATTCTACGAAACATACCTCCGGTCCGGTAACTGCGGGCCGCTCGTTCCTGTAGTGGAACATAACCGGCAGGATGTCGTATCCCTTGCCCGGCTCTTTTTTCATCTTCTGGGGGATGCATATGGCAATTGTTGATCTCGTCCGTCTCCTCGGTGCAAATCCGGTCTACCGAAGCCGGGTAGTCCACATGGAGGAGTCCGGACCTGTTGAAGCCCGGTACGGGCACCTCAGGACACCCCTCTTGCCCTCACTTAAAGCATACCTCGATCAAAAAAGAATCCGGTTATATTCTCACCAGTGCGATGCCATCGATCACATCCGTGAAGGGAAGAATGTGATTATCACAACCCCGACCGCGAGTGGCAAGACCCTGGCTTTCAACCTGCCCGTTTTCGAGAAACTGGAAGCAGATCCTGGTGCCCGGGCATTATACCTCTACCCGACAAAAGCTCTCTCCAATGACCAGCTTGCAACTATCGAACAGATGGCCTTGTTCACGGACATATCTGCACGGCCGGCAATTTATGACGGAGACACTCCGCAGTCGAAGCGTGCAGCCATCCGCGACAACGCGAGGATAATCATTTCCAACCCCTACGAACTGCACCAGATACTCTCATGGCAAGCAAAATGGCGCCCGTTTTTTTCCGGCCTGCAGGTTATCGTCATTGACGAGGCCCACCGGTACCGTGGTGTTTTCGGCTCCCACATAGCATCTCTTCTCAGGAGACTTCTGCGCTTGTGCCTTTTTTACGGCTCACGACCCCAGTTTGTCCTCTCAACGGCGACCATTGCAAACCCCATCGAATTTGCCGGAAACCTCACCGGCCAGCCTTTTGACCTGATTTATGAAGACGGGTCGCCCCATGGCAGGAAAACCTTTGTCCTGTACAACCCGTTTTACGATGGGATCGGAGAGCGTTCAGCTCATCAGGAGACAAAGGATCTCCTCTTGTCCTGTATCAGGGAAAACCTCCAGACCCTTTGCTTTACCGGTTCCCGGAAGATGGCAGAACTGGTCACCCTCTGGGCACGTGAGGATGCCCGCCATACCTCCTGCCGTCTCGCAGAATCAATCTCCGCGTATCGTGCAGGCTATCTTCCGGAAGAACGCAGGGCAATCGAGCATCAGCTGAAAAACGGTCCGATGAAAGGAATTGTCTCCACCAATGCGCTCGAGCTGGGGATCGATATCGGCTCGCTGGATGCGGTGATCATTTCCGGTTATCCGGGCACCATGATGTCGACACGCCAGCAGGCCGGCCGCGCCGGGAGGAACGGAACAGACTCCTTATCAATTCTTGTCGCTATGGCAAATCCCCTCGACCAGTACTTCATGAACCACCCGGACCGTTTTTTCTCCCGATCGCATGAACATGCCATTGTTGATACCCGGAATCCCTACATTGTTTCGGGACACCTGCTCTGTGCCACGGCCGAACTCCCGGTGAACGATGTCACCGATACGGTTTATTTTGGCGAATCACTTCCTTCATTTCTGGCAGACTTAGCCTCGCACGATCTCGTCCGGAAAACCGCCCGGGGCTGGGTATATTCCGGCCGCGGCCGCGCAGCCGGTGCAGTTCAGCTGGACGGGATTCCCGGGCCGACATTCCGTATCCTCTGCACAGGAAAGCTCCTCGAAACAATGGACCAAGGACAGGCATTCCGCGAAGCTCATAAAGGAGCCATCATGCTCCACCAGGGTGTAACCTATGTTGTGAATGAGATGGATCTGGAGACTCATACGATTCGGGTATCCGAGACAGATGTCGATTATTATACTCAGACCCTCAAGGAGGTCAGCCTGAACGTGATCGAGACAATTGAGGAACGGGTTCTCCATAGCATGAAATGTGCATTCGGGGACGTGGAGGTTACGGAGACAATAACTGGGTACAAGATCAAGCGCAAGGATACGATCATCGGGATGGAACCCCTCTCGCTCCCTCCCCTTACCTTCCGGACGAAGGCATTCTGGATTGTTCCCCCAGATCATATCGGAAAGAACGTTGTTATGGCCGGATGTGATTTTGCCGGGGGTCTTCACGGAGCGGAACATGCAATGATTGCGCTTATGCCCCTGCATGTGATGTGTGATCGATGGGATATCGGAGGGCTTTCCTCCCCCATGTTTGGTAGGACCGGCGAACCGGTTATTTTTGTATACGATGCCTATGAAGGGGGTATCGGGCTGGCTGAAAAGGCGTATGAGGTACTTCCCAAACTACTTGCAACTGCCCATGAGCTGGTGCGTGACTGCGGGTGCGAGAAAGGGTGTCCTTCATGTATTTATTCCCCAAAATGCGGGAATGATAACCAGCCGCTGGATAAAGATGCAACGATTCTCATACTCAGGGATCTCTGTCCTGCAGGTCCCGTCCCAGCTCTCGATCCATCAGGATCTGAAACAGTTATGTCGTGAACTATCCCGGGTACTTCAATCCACAAGAACGGTTCGTTCTTCTGGTCCGGGGCCATCTTCTTCAAAAATAAAAAGATCATCAATTGTTGCACGGAGGGCCCGAGCTACATCATGGCCGAGTTTTAAGGAGGGGTTATATTTCCCTTGTTCCAGGAAGACGATAGTCTCCCGCCTTACGCCGACGATTTTTGCAAGATCCTCCTGAGTAAGGTTCAGGCGGGTGCGGTATTCTTTGATTCTGGTCTGCATACTATCTCCGATGTTTTACACGTGGTGGATTTTAGGAAATATCTTTTATCCTGCATAACACCCCGTCACTCAACATCCCCTTTCCGGAAAAGATATATCTGGCAGATAATTGCGGACATTGCGAGGACAAGGATCGATGCTGCAAGAGCATGCAGAGTACTGAGCCTGAGTATGCCAAGATAGTCCAGCCAAAAAAGCCCAGTTATAAAGAAGAGGCTGGTCAACCACGCATAGGACAGACCGTAGGCTCTGATCTTTTTTGACCGCTCGTCAGACTCCGGGTCATCGCCATATTTTCGGTGACGGGAGATTCCGGTGATCAGGAATGCCAGACCTGCCGCTAGGAATACTGTCCCGATGATGGCTTCACTGTAGGTAAGGAGAAACGAGATTATCCCGCAGAGAACCAGTAAAATTCCAACAACAATTCGATAAAAGTTTATGAGCTTCATAGCACCACTCCTGATGTTATCTATTTCTAACATCAATGGATAATAATGTTATCCATTTCTAACATATGCGGGCAAAACTGGATCATCTTGATAGAAAAAAAAAAAGAGATTATTCCTTTATATTGGAACGGACCGACAGGAAGACCGGGCCCCGTACATCGACCTTCTTATTATTGTCCGTGATATACCGCATCGCATATTCATCGATCCTCAGGTTAATGTCGCTCGGAAGCTTTGCCATCTTTACCTGCACTGTCGTTGCTTTCCCGCACCGGGCAGCCTCCTCAATCCGTGCTGCGGCAAGTGCAGATACTGCAGTGAGATAGGAAATTCCCGTAGGCACTCCTTCCGTCCGTACCTGTTTCCACTTCTCGGCATCCGGAACGCCGAGAACGGAACCGTCATGCACAAAGATCTCGTTTGCATAGGCGGGCCCGCAGAGTTTTGCATTGGATTCAGGTTCTTCGATAAACACCTTCACGCTGACACTGCCGAGGGGACCCTCCCATGCATCAAAAGAACACGGTCCCTGTGCAATCGCGTTTGCCGCAGCAACTCTTGCAATCTCCCTGCCGAGCACTTTGCCTTCCGCAGAGACCGGCTCCTCGCGCAGGTGTACCGCCCGGGCAATCTCCCGGTTGCTGAGGGGGCGGGGGAAGAACTGGGGATAGCAGAGCTGCCGGATATCGTTTCCGCCGTACGCGATCATCGCAAGCCGTTCAACACCGAGGCCAAGGTTCATGACCGGGACCCCGATCCCGTACTCGGCAAGCGCGGAGGGGGAATACAACCCAAAGGTGGCCACTTCGACCCAGTTATGAACCGGGTGACGGGCGTACACTTCCGTCTGCGAGTCCGGCATGTAATACTTTGAGCGCTTCTCATCCGGCTGGAAACGGAAATCAGTATATCCGAAAGCTGAAAGGAGCGCCTCGCTCACGGCCTTCCCGTCTTCCAGAGTTACATCGTCACCGGCAACAATGCAGGAGGCTGAGTGATAGGTCATGAGCCGGGTAGGCCCTTCTGCTTGCTCGCGCCGGAAACAGCGGTCCACCGAGAAGAGCCGGAGTGGCATCGGGCTTTTCTCCCAGATAGAACCGAGCGTCATGAACCAGCCGCTAGTCATATGGCTGCGGAGGGTAGACCGCGACGACTCCGGGGCAAGTGCGCGGAACTCCGGGAAGACGGCATCAAGGATGTGCACTACAATACCGTCATCGACACCAAGTACTTTGGCCAGCTCAAACGTGAGCTCGTCTCCGTCAATCTCGGATTTTTTATATGCATGCAGGGTTTCGCGGAGTCGTTCTTCAGTCTCCGGTGTCATCTGCTGGTAATGGCTGCTGTTATGAACATCTTTGGCGGGTGCTGATCCAGCGTGTATGAGAGGATTCCTATGGCTTTTTAGGATATCGTTGATCTCATCCAGCTGTTTTCGGGCAATACCGACATTCGGACGCGGGAGACCGCCGAGATAGAAGACACGGTCGAGCACCGCCATCGCTTCCGGCCCGAACTGGCGATAGATATCCTTCTCGTCAATGATGACCGGGTTCTCTGCCTCGTCAAAGCCAAGCGAGAGGTAGGTCTCCCGCAGCCGGTTGATGGTGGCGAAAACCGGGTGCGCCTGCGCCCGCTTGTACACCCGGCACGGGTAGGTATCTGCATGTGATGCCGGTGTCAGGACCAACGGGCCCGCGTGCCATGCTCCTTCGAAGTTCTCATGCGATCTCTTTTTCCAGTCTTCAGGATTGAATCTCATGTCATACGCTCCAGGACTACCACTCTGCTCAGTCTGTTCTCATCTTTGAACCGGTAATCGCACGCGGCTGCGACCTTTTCCGCAAAAGACCGCACCTCTGCGTGCTCCGGCATATTCTCTCTTGCCAACCGGTTTCTACTGTATCCCAGATACATATATCCCTTTATTTCCACAAAGCTTGCGCCCGCGTCCTGCAGGATTGCTGCATAGCGCTCAGGTGAAAAATCGTTGAGCCCCTTCACCAGCGTTACCCTGACCGCTGACCTCCTGGAACCGAGGAGCCGAAGGCTCTCCAGTATCCTCTCCCAGTAGTCTCCTAGAGGACGGCAGACCTCTCTGTAGGTCTCCCGATCGGGTGCGTCAAGAGAGACATACATCTGGAACGGTGCGCATTTTTTCAGCATATGCGGGTTGGTACCATTACTAACCAAGAATGTGGTGTACCTTTTATTGTTGAAGAGATCGATGAGTTCCGGGAGCCGGGAGTAGAGTGTTGGTTCACCGGAGAGCGAGATTGCTACATGCTTCGGGTCGAGTGCTTCCTGCCATCGCTTATCAGTCACGGTATTGTCAAGCATCGCGTTATATCCGGCAAGAGCCTTCTTCTGGTATTTGTGGATACCAGCAAGAATAATTTCCGGTGGACATTCCTCTTCCTCCTGCGGTTCATGCTCAAAGGATCGCCAGCAGAAGAGACAACGCTGGTTGCAGCGCAGAGTAGGTGTCATCTGGACACAACGGTGGCTCGAGATGTTGTAAAACTGGTGCTTGTAGCACATATCGCCTCCCTGCAGGGCGCGCTTGCACCACATGCAGGGCTTGAGTGCGGCAGTGGAAGTCTTTGAAAAAAACTGATATCCCTGCTTCCGCAGAGGATCACATGGTGTGGATGGCATCGATCCCTAGTGTCTCAAGGGACTCTTTTAAGGTGTTCTGCACTGCTTTCACGAGCGTGAGCCGACGGTCCCGGACCTTACCTTCGCTCTTGAGTACCGGCTCGAAATGGTAGAATGTACTGAATGTGTCGGCTAGTTCACGGGCATAGATGGCAAGGATATGCGGGTGGAGTTCAACGACTACGCTTTCGATGACTTGGGGGAAGCGGGCGATCTTTTTAGCGAGTGCTATCTCCTGATCAGTCTCGAGGTCGAAGCATTCGGAGAAGGTTCCTGCTTTCTCCAGGATGCTGCAGGCCCGTGCATGGGCGTACTGGATATAAGGGCCGCTCTGCCGTTCAAAGTCAAGGGCCTCCTTCCAGTCAAAGATAGTACTTTTCTCGGGAGAGACCTTCACGATATCATAGCGGATGGCGGCAAGCCCGACCGACCGTGCAATAGATCTCCTTGTCTCCTCGTCAAGTTCAGGCCTCCGCACGGTCACTTCTTCAAAGGCACGCTTGCGGATCTCCGTGATGAGGTCATCGGCCGAGACGAACTTCCCGGCACGGGTGCTCATCGAGCCCTCCGGCAGAGATACGAACTCGAAGAACACGATCTCCGGGACTTTCTCCCCAAGCAGCTTCATCGTGCACTGGAGCTGCGTCCCGATGAGTTTATGATCAGCACCGAGAACATCGATAATCCGGTCAAAATTCGCCCCTTTCCATGCATGGAATGCCAGGTCCCGGGCGGCGTAGACCGAGGTGCCATCGCTCCGGCGAATAACGTACTTGTTCCCGAACCCGAATTCCGAAAGGTCGAGCGCAAGCGTCTCCTCGTCCCGCGCCTGCGAGAGCCTTTTTAACTTGTTGATGATACGCTCTGTGTTCCCGTTCCGGATGAAGTCGCTCTCCCAGACAAACCGGTCGTGTGCTACCTTGAGATCCCTGAGGGTGACCTTGAATCCGTCAAGGCAGCGGGATACCTCTCTGCGGAACTTTTTCACCGTGGCAGGGTCTCCATTCTCCACGAGTTGCATCAGGGTATTGACCTGTTGAGTGATCCCCTCGTCCTTCTCAATCTCCCGGTTTGCTGCGATATAGACGCGGGCGATATGGGCATCTTCTTTTTCGCCCTCATGAATCGCACTGTCGAGGTTGTCGAATCCCCAGACTACGATGGCGATCTGGCGGCCCATATCATTGACGTAATACTGGACCTCGACGGAATAACCTGCCTTGCGGAAGGTTCGTGCCAGTGTATCACCTATGATTGAATTACGGATATGCCCGACATGGAGGGGTCCGTTCGGATTCGCGCTGGTGTGCTCAAGCACTACACGGACGGATTTCTTTGGCAGGTTGCCGTAACCAGGCTGAACGGCTTCCCGTACCACTTCACTGACATAGGCGCTTCCGAAGATAAAGTTAAGATACGGCCCTTTCGCCTCGATCTTAACTCCAGCAAGGGTCGGGTTTTTGGCAAGGTCTGCTGCCAGATCCTGTGCAATCTTTACCGGTGCCTGCTTCTTATGTTTTGCGAGTGCGAATGCGACCGTGGAGGCAAGATCTGCGTGTTCGCCGCCATCCACCAGCAGGGCATCTGTCGCTCCGGTACTTTCATTAATCGCAGTCCCGATAGTCGTGTACATGTCGTGCAACATCAGTATCCCGTCCTGTAGCGGAGGATTGCCGCAATTCCGCCAAACGCTGAGAAGAGGATTGATCCCTCTTCAAAGTCATCTGAAATGAGCTCTACTTTTGAACTGCTCTTGTCGGCAAGTTTGGTCAGTTCGTCGACGATATCGATCTCCTCTTCAAGTATGAGCGGTGCCGTGCATTTCGGACAATTCCCGAAAGCGATGTCGGCAACGGTCTTTCCTGCTTCGATATTTACCGTATTTTCCGATGTATAATCACAGCTCTGGCACTTGATCTTCAACCGGGATTTCCGGAGGTTTGATGAAAGGAGAAGGATATCAACTGCGCCGATCTCAAGGTTATGCCGGATGCTCTCTTCTCCATATGCTGCAAGCCCGTCGTCTTTGACCAGTTCTTTTAAGAACCGGTCCATGAAAGCTTTCTCCTTGATGACGGTCATCCCTTTGAGGGCATCCTTTGCCGCATCAACAAGTTCCGAGAGTCCATCCTCATTGGTGTACGCAACATCGAAAAGCCCGATGATTCGCTTCTGGACCTCATGGTGGAGGTAATTCCCCTTCTCGAACTCCTCTTTTGTCGGGCTCGGTCCTCCAATAAGAACACCTTTGAACCGCACAAAAAAGTCTTTTTCAGCCAAGAAGATTGCACTTGACCGCTCGCCAACTTTGGTATAGAACTCGTCAATGGCAATCTCACGAAGACGCCCGAACCGGGCTGCTGATTGACCGCCTTTTCGCATTTTACCTGGTACCGTCGAATTTGCCCCACCCATTGGTTCGATCCGGTTGCCGCGTAAAAATCCCCAGTACGCTTCGCGTTTATCAAGAACTAGAAGTCCGTACACGTATTTTTCCTCGAGCATCTGGAGGAGCGGCTCGAGTTCGAAGTTCGAGCTGCAGCGGTACATGTAGAGATTCAGGGGTTCCGGCGGTTCGATGATGGTGCACTGAAGATCGGTGCGATCTCCGTACGTTTTTACGGTACCACAGAAGACTGCGAGACCCTTTTCTGGCGGGCGCTTGTAGTATTTGAGACGCGAGAGGATGGAGGAGATGGCACTTTGCACATTGGTCCGCGTCTGCTTGCTCTTGATGTTGGCGCACTGACCGAACTCATCCTTGAGCTGGTTGGTTACATCATAGATCTGCTTGTCGGGTGGTATATAGAGTGTAATCAGCTCTGTACCATCACCCTGCTGGGACTGGAGTTTCTCCAGGACTTTCTTGAACTCATAACGCTTACGCGCGTCATCCATCTCCACCTCTTCAGTCATTGCCGGATACAAACCTCTCTAAAGCTATTACCTATTCACCCGCGGTTGCCATAAATTTGCGCCCATTGCACAAGGATCCATTCGTCCACATTCGGGTTGATCCCGTGGTCCCCGGAAAATTCTATGAATGTTTTTGGTTCGAGTGCCTTTTCGAAGAATTGCCGCCCTCTCTCAAACGGTATGATGGGGTCAGCTTTCGCATGGAAGATCCAGATCGGGCGGGGGGAGATCTTTGCCAGATATGTACCTGGTTCAAGCGAAGTGGCAAAGCGGAGCGGATCTCCAGTGACATTCTGTTGTGTTATCGAATCCAGGAGACCCCAGTCAGATGTCGATATTCCGACATACCCGGCAAATGCCGTATCAGTACCTGCAGCAACAGCAGCATACCGGCCGCCGTTGCTTGAGCCGACTGCATAGACCGGAACATTGTATTTCCCGCTCAGCATCTTCTGTGCCGAGACCAGATCACAGATACTCAGATAATACTGGGGAATCTCGCCCTTCTCGAACTTCGCATAATCCTGCTGGATCAGTTCCTGGCCGAAGGGGAAACCTGGTGTTTCACCGCCATTACCCCTCGTGTCAACGAAGAGAAATGCATATCCTGCAGACGCGAACCTGACCATCCGCTCATCGTGCCCGGCCAACTTTTCTCCAGCCCCTGGTGCGTATACGATTGCAGCCTTTAGCTGTTTTGGCGTGCCGAGATAGCTGATAACGTCTCCGTTCTCGGTATGGAACACGATCCGGGACTTGGAATAAGTCTCGTTTGCAAAGAGCACCTCTTCCGTGGTCGTTACAGGAGCACATGTAAGGGAAAGTACTCCTTTGTCGTCAACGGAATACATTGATTTTGACGGGGTTCCGGTACAGCCGGCAAGGACTGAAAGAATGATAAGGAGGCCGATGACGGTTATGCTCATGCGCATATTCAGCATCCCAGACAACGATGGATAAGACAGATCGTTTTGGCATCCACGAGCGTACCATCAAGGATCATCCTGTTCAGATCCCTGACAGGGATGTCTACCACTTCAATGACCTCATCTTCATCCTTATCAAATTCCTGCGAAGGTGTAAGCCCGCGGGCTTCGTAGAAATAGATCTTCTCATCAGTATATCCCGGCGTTGTGATGATGAGGCCCCTAGGCTCGATCGTCCGGGCAGTAAACCCGGTTTCTTCTATCAGCTCTCTGCGCGCCGCTTCTAGTGGGTCTTCGCCCTGTTCCAGTGCACCCGCAGGGGCTTCGAAGATATAGTCGTCGATGGCGTACCGGTACTGTCGAATCAGTTTGCACTGCCTGCCTTCAAGGGGAAGGATGGCAACCGCATTACTCGGGTGGACAATCACTTTCTGCCGTTCAAGCCCGTTTGGCAGCCTTACGTTCCGTTGCTCAATCCAGAGCCTCCGCCCGCGAAAGATCTCCATCTATCCCTCGTACTCTATCGGGTCTTTTCTGCCAATCGCGGCGAAGGCCTCCTGCCGGAAGTGGCATGAACCGCATGTGCCGCAGGCCTTCCCTTCGTTCCGGTAGCAGGACCACGTATGTTCATATGGCACGCCTAATTCAATCCCTACGCGCAGGATATCTGTCTTGGTCATATGGATGAATGGGGTGAAAAGAGCGATCTTCGTCGAATCCCTTGTCCCGAGATCGATCACCTTCTGGAACGCCGCAATGAACTCAGGGCGGCAGTCGGGATAGCCGCTGTAATCGAGCGATTGAACCCCGATGAAAATGGCATCAGCACCGCATGCCTCGGCAAAACACGTAGCGATTGCGAGGAGGTTGGCGTTCCGGAATGGTACATAGGTGTTGGGCATGTGAGCCCGGGCCGAGTCGAATTCCTCAACTACTATATCGTTATCTGTCAGGCTGCTTGCCCCGAACTTCGTGAAGTAATCGAGATTGATCTCAACAAAGGCCTCTGCATCCAGCAGAGAGGCGATCTTCTTTGCGCTCGCGAGTTCCCTCCCCTCGGTGCGCTGTCCGTAATTCAGATGAAGGGCGAGGATCTTATATCCTTTGTTTTTTGCGAGATACGCGAGGGTGGAGGAGTCCATGCCTCCAGAGAGTAAACATACTGCTTTCATTATGGTACTCCGAGAATCTTATGCAACTGAAGCTGGAAGCGCACCGGCAGGTTGTTCACAAGGACAAACTTGGTGATCGGCTTGTAATCCGTGCCGAATACCGGCGAGAAGAAGACCTCCCCGGCAATTGGGTGCGACTTCATGACCTCCAGCGCATACCGGCAGTCCGCTTCGTCTTTTACGACAAATTTCACACTGTCATGAGGCCGAATCATCGTCAGCAAGAAGAGATTGCTCGTTTCTCCTGACGACGGGCACTTCACATCCATGCAGACCGAGGCGTACGGCTGGAAGCGGGTGAAGTCTACCGTGCCGTTTGTCTCGATATCAATGGCTGTCCCGCGCTTGTGGAGGGAGGAAAGGAGACGCTCAAGTTCGTCTGCCTGCAGCAGCGGTTCGCCTCCCGTGATGCAAACGTAGGGAGGATTTGTACGCCATATATGTTCTGAAATGGTATCGATGGTCATCTCGCTACCCCCGCTTTGAGAGGTAGGGGTATCGCACCAGTGGCACCGGAGGTTGCAGCCCGCAAGCCGGATGAACAGGCAGGGCTTCCCCTGGTTTTTTCCCTCTCCCTGCAGGCTCCGGAAAATTTCCGCGATCTTCATTCTGTAAGCTCAGCGCAGGACGTCGGTGATTCCCAGACCCGTATCTTGGATACTGTCGCCTTTAATCCCATCTTCTGGCAGATCGCATGGAGATCATCGCGGATGATCGCCGCTATCAGTTCACTGGTTGGATCCCCTGGGGTTGAGATAACCGGGTGGAACTCCTCGATGCGGGATACCATCGGGTCGTCACGGTTCAGGATAATCTGGTGATCGTACTTATCGATGACCTGTTTGATCAGACTATAATCTATCAGGATTTGGGTAGCAGGATCCGGTTCCCCCTCCATCCAGACCTCGACTTTCCACCGGTGTCCATGCAGATTTGCACACTTTCCCTTGTAGTAAAGCAGACGGTGGCTGGTGTCGATCTGCACTTCTTTATAGATGCCGACTTTCATTGCCCATTATTGGATAAAGGAGGATATAATGTTATTATGAGTGAGGATCAATAGTATAAGACAGGCAGGTGGGAGGCCACAATTTATAAATCGATTACCCGCGTTAGTACATATCCCAGTGTGGGTTATCGATAA